>JANYJP010000129.1 GCA_025358455.1 Bacteroidales bacterium | reverse complement strand
TCAGTTTGTAGTTTAAAACTTGAGTCTACTCCGATAAGTCATGTTACCCCTATCCCGATAGCTATCGGGACCCCTAAAGCCTGCCTGCCGCCTGCCTGCCGGTAGGCAGGGTAGGCAGGGGGACTTTTGTAAGTTTTTGATTTTTAGCTTTTTCCCTTTAGTATTAAGGGTAAAAAAAGCTAAAAATCAAAATAAACTCCCTTTTCGGAGGGGACTCAAACTTTAAGGTTAAAATTGAAGTTGGAAATGTTTTAAACCATCTCCTTTTCCTGTTGTTTTTTTGCAAGATCACGTGCCTGACCAACCCAGTTATCCTTTTCGATACGTCCGGGAATAAGCTCAAGAACTTCAGTAATTGTTTCTATATCCGCGTGTGTAAGTTTACTGATCTGACTAAAAGTATAAATATCAAGAGTGTTTAACCGTTCCTCGACCCATAATCCCAGCCCATCAATCCGGGTTAAATTATTAGCCTCGTGTTTATGGGCAAATCCCAATCTGTCGTAATAAATTCTGTTCTTTCTCGCCCTCATACGATTAAGAAGGTCAACCTTATTACCTGCGATCCGGACAAGTTCCCGGGCCTGATGTATCCATTCATCCCGTTCAATTCTGCCTGGGAAATATTCAATTGCTTCAGTAACAGCCTGAGCATCCTCTTTTGTAAAATTACTGATCTGCCGGAGTGTATAGATATCGAGCACATTGAGTTTTTCCTGTATCCAGCCACCAATGCCACTGATGATGGTTAAATCATCAGCTTCGTCTTTTTTGGCAACGCCGATTCTAGTATAGACAATGTTCGATTTTCTTTCACTGATACGTTTAAAGATAGCCATCTTTTGGTCCGCGTTATCAACAAGTTCCTTTGCTTGTGCAACCCATTCATCCCTTTCAATCCTTCCGGAAAAGTAAATAATTGCAACACCTATCGTTTCAATATCCTTAGCAGTGAATTTACTGATCTGTCTGAAAGTATAAATATCTAATGCATGAAGTCTTCTCTCAATAAAGGGACCAATACCGCTGATCATTTTCAGGTCGTCCTTTTCCGCCACAGTGGCTGTTCCAAAACTATTGTAATCCAGTAAGTACTTACGTTCTGAAATATGTGCCAAATTAAGAAGCTCCATTTCATTATCCTTATCTCTGATTTTTTTATGCAGATCAACTATTTCCCCATCGAGATTTACAATACGGTTATTCAATTCATGCTTATCAGATTCAATTACATCAATTTTCTTTTCATAAATAGATTTATAATAAAGCCATGCGATAATATATCCAATTATTGCAGCGCCAAATAACATTGTAATTATTTCAATAGTTGCCACGCTTTTTGTTTGTACCAAAAGAATTAATAAAGTATTCATGATTTTAGTTTTTAATAGTTATTACTGTCCTCCTGTTCTTCGCTCTTCCTGTCGTTGTATTATTTTTATCTGCAGGCTCTTTTTTGCCTTTGGATTCTATAATTATTTTACCAGCAGGCATACCTCTCGCAGCAAAATATTGCTGCATAGTTTGAGCCCGTCGATAGCCAAGAGCCTGATTATACTCATCAGATCCGATTGCATCGGTGTAGCCGGTTATAAATAACCTGGCATTTGAGTTCTTACCCAGAAAAGCTTTCGATTCATCAAAGTATCTTGCAGTAACAGCATCAGGTTTGAATTCAGATTTATCAAATGCAAAATAGGTTGACAGGTCTTCAGGAATTGGAGCCTTCTCAGGAACTAAAGGTGTGGCTAAGGTGTCAGCAGTGATTACCTTTTCAGGAGTGACCGAACCAATCTGAATAGTCTTCGTTTCATTACACAATCCTTTTATCTTACAGACGTAGATATAAGTTGATGGAGCCGACCAGCAGATTAAAACAAGAAATCCAATTATTAGAATTTTCATTGGTAAATTATTTATAGATACTCTGTTAAAGGATAAAATTAATGTATTACATCTGATTAAATGTTACAAAACTTTAAATAAGAGTTACATCATTTACATATCAGGTTTATAGAATATGATATCATATAAATTTAGAATGGCATTCTTAAATTATTGTTATTCTGATGATTGAAACGAATGATTTTCAATAAAACTATCGATTGCGGTTGTTTCCACCCATCAATGTGTGAATTATACAAATACTAATGAAAGTTATGTAACACTTCTTAATCCGGATGAGCCTAATTTCGCTGAAGAAAAATCTGGAATAACAAGATAAAATTTTAGTTAAGGAATCTTTATACAATTTAATAAATTTATTATGAAAAAGTTAAGAATGTGTTTGATCATGATTTTAAGTGCAATTATGATTTTATCAGGATGCGCTTCATGGAATAAAACACAAAAAGGAGCTGTTATAGGTACTGCTGCCGGTGGCGGAATGGGCGCTGTGATTGGAAAGGTTGCAGGCAATACGGCCCTTGGTGCAATAATCGGAGCTGCTGTTGGGGGCGCTACCGGTGCTGTTATCGGACATAAAATGGACAAACAGGCTGAGGAAATTAAGAAGACTGTTCCTGATGCTAAAGTTGAACGTGTAGGTGAAGGTATTGTTGTTGAGTTCAGCAGTAACGTTCTATTCGCATTTGACAAATCAGCTCTTTCTTCTGATGCTAAAACTAACCTTAATAAGCTGGTTACAGTTCTTAATAGTTATCCCGACACAGATATTGAATTACAGGGACATACTGACAGTAAAGGAAGTGAATCATATAACCAGACTCTATCTGAAAGGCGTGCTGGTGCCGTTTCAGTCTATTTGTCAGGCCAGGGCATTACTTCGGGCCGGGTTACAACAAAAGGTTTTGGGGAGTCGGCACCAAAATATGACAATAATACAGAAACGGGTCGTACCAAAAACCGCAGGGTTGAATTTCTGATCACTGCCAATGAAAAGATGAAGTCTGATGCTGAGAAAGCAGCAGTTAAATAATTCAAATTTTAAAATCATAAATTAAAAAATAAATTATGAAAACAAAAATAATTTCTTTTGCAATAATCCTTCTGCTTTCCTCCTCTTTAGCAATTGCTCAAAGCACAGACAAAGGGAAAATGTCATTTGCCATACTTGGTGGTGTAAACTTCCAGAATTTAACCGGGAAAAACAATAACGGTGACAAACTTAAAAATGATATGCTCGTAGGTTTTCATGGCGGAGTAAATATTCAAATACCAATTGCACCGGAGTTCTATTTTCAACCAGGATTACTTTTTTCCACAAAAGGAGCAAAAAATTCTTATGGTTCATTAACCGGCACATACAAACTTTCTTATATTGAACTGCCTCTGAATATTGTTTATAAAGGAGCGCTGGGAAATGGATTTATTATGGTTGGATTCGGTCCTTATGTTGGTTATGCTATTGGAGGAAAATCAAGCATTACTAACGGATCCACAACCATTGAGAGCAGTATTGTCTTTAAAAATTCTGTGGAGTCGGGTGATCCCTATTTAACAGCATACATAAAAAGATTTGATGCAGGTGGCAATATTTTTGCAGGGTATGAAACGGCAGGCGGCCTGTTTTTCCAGTTGAATACTCAATTTGGAATGCTTAATATTAATCCCAAGGATAATAGGGCCTTAGCCGATTTCAGCAGTAAACTATCAGTTAAAAATACAGGTTTCGGACTTTCACTGGGATATAGGTTTTAATCATAGGTTTTAGGTTGGTAAGTACCGTCTCTGGCAACAGGGGCGGTTTTTTTTACTCAAAAGAATATTGTTTACCTGGTGTAATAGTGGGTGTCAAGTAGCAAGAGTGTGATCACGGTATGGTCATAAGAGTGTTTTTCATGGCTTTATTGTTTATATTTGTAATTAAATGCCAACTGTTATACAAATAAAGGGTTATAGATTTTTCTTTTTCAGCAATGAGAGAAATGAACCAATACATATTCATATTGAAAAAGCAGATTCTTATGCCAAATTCTGGTTAGATCCTCTTTTTGTTTCTGTTAATCACGGATTTACAAGTAAAGAACTGAGGGAAATAAGTGAATTAATCGAAAAAAATGAAATCGTTATAAAAGATAAATGGAATGAGCACTTTAGTAAATAAATCAGCCAACATTCTTGCAAGTAAGGTTTGGTTCAACAAAGATATGTTGTTTGTCCTGCTCCAGGATGGACGGGAGATTGGTATTCCTTTGTTATGGTTTCCCCGGTTAAGAAAAGCGAGTCAGGAACAGTTAAATGATTGGCGTTTGATTGGGAATGGTGTTGGAATTCATTGGGAGAGTATTGATGAAGATATATCAATAGCTGCACTACTTTAGCTTTAAAACTCCCTTCAATTCACAACCTAATAACCGTCTTTCCTTTTAAAATAATGTCCTTCCCATTCCATCTGAAAGTCCCTGTTAACCCTTCCGGCAATATAATTTCCCCGGTTATACCTTGAATGCCAGCTCTTTTTAAATCAAAAATTATCATTCCCGACGGATGAGGCATCTGCCCTTTTATGAATC
The DNA here is from genome assembly GCA_025358455.1 of Bacteroidales bacterium. Classification (GTDB taxonomy): domain Bacteria; phylum Bacteroidota; class Bacteroidia; order Bacteroidales; family VadinHA17; genus LD21. The sequence continues at coordinate 1,909 of JANYJP010000129.1, read as the reverse complement.
TAAGTTTACCCAGAGCAGGTTCTATTTCCACTGTCCTGAACCCGGGTAACCCCGGACGGATCCCCGCCACCGTTGCAAGAAAGTCATAATCCGGACTCGCACTCCAGGCATGACAGTCGGAGCGGGCAGGATCGGGATTCTCAGCGAAAGTGGTCAACCCTTTTTGCAGCATCTCATTCCATAAGTCAAGAGTTCCCAGGTATAGATCGGCTAACCCGGTTTTCTTAAGAGCCTGTGTAAGGTAAAACCTGAAATACATTGTCGGCTGGATCAGAGTCTTATCATTCATGAATCGTTGCACAAAAGCTTTTTGATCGTTTGCTGGAATTGTATTTGTCAGAACTGCAAAGATCTGGGCATGCATGCTGAATTCTTTTTTTGCAGGCGTATCTGCCAGATAACCATGTGTTTCATCCCAGCAATTTTCATATACAGCTTTTGTTAACATATTGGCAATCTTAGTATACTTTTCAGCCTCTTCCTGTTGTCCGTAGGATCTGAATAACTCACTTGCCCTTTGCGCTGCATAAGCGAATTGCATGGATAGGATGGAGGAATTGCCATCTTTCATTCCACCTTTAGGAACTCCTCCAATACCACTTTCATAATTCCAGGCCCATTCAGTGGCCCAGTCAACAAAGTTCCAGTATTCAACTTTGCCAAGCATGCCTGTTTCTTTATCAATTCGTTTTGTAAACCAGTCAAGTACATTTTCGATTCCCGGCAAAAAACTTTTTATAAATTCAGGATCATCCCTGAGTGTCCAGTAATCGTTAACCATATCCACCCAATACAAAGAGAATGGAGGAATTATCTGAGGATTAGCCGAAGGATAACGGCTTCGGGTCAATCCTTCATAAAACTGTGATTCGTTTAAATTCATAATAGCATTACGAACTAAACGGTCATCACCAGAAACATACAGCGAGACCAGGGCCTGAATACGCGTATCGCCAACGTACTGCAACTGCTCGTAGTATGGGCAATCATAATAAGTTTCGTTTGCACAAAGACGGGCGGTCCTCCAGCCAACATTCCAGATTTGTTTTAATCCGGACTGGTCAGATTCAAATATTGCATTCTCCATTAACGGATATGCCGCAAACTCGCTCGAAAAGCTATTTATCTGCAATGGTTCCCCGTATGTTTCGATATCCATCTGAAGATATCGCCAGGTGCGAAACCAAAGTGGACGAAACAACCTTTCTGCTTTACCATCGGGTAAAAAGTAATCGGAATATCCCAGAATAGATTTTCCTTCTATTTCGTTCCGGTTTCCTTTTGATCCTTTTGAATCGAACAGTGATTCGGAATAGGTAAGTCTGATTGTGCTTCCTTTCCCCTTAGATACATGAAGTTCAGGGTATCCGGTTGTGAGTGTTTCCTGATCAAGCAATACTGTGATTTTACTGTTTGCCGGAATAGTCCATGAAGCTTTTCCGGAAAGAAAACCTTCCGGCAGTGCCTCGCCAGAGGTACGTCGAACTTTTGCAAAACGTTGTTGCATCTGCTCCATCAAAGGAATTCTGCGGGGTGTCAATTCCCAGTTTATATCTGTTCCCACTCCGCGGGGATGAGCAGTATCGAGTGTTCGTGGTGTCAGCCAGGAATGATCATCATAGACGGATGATTCCCAGTCCCAGGGATAAAGGGCTGCATCGACCCTGTCGCAGGGGCCTACTACAACAAATTGCCCGCTGGTTTCTTTAGAACTTGCCGGAGCAGGTGAATAAGCCTTATTCTTAATGACTTTCCAGGATGTATCAGTATTCACTATCTCTTCTGAAGGTGAGTTTCCCTGGACAATAAATGCCGTTTTAATGCTGAACTGCGCCCATGGCTTTAATTCTCCGAAATTCCATACCACGGCAGCAAGAACGTTTTTCCCTGGTTTAATGAACGGTGCAAT
>JANYJP010000127.1 GCA_025358455.1 Bacteroidales bacterium | reverse complement strand
TAGTTGTACTTTTGCCGACCGAAATCATATTACTAATAAACAATTAATTACTATGTTGAATCAGTACGAAACCGTTTTCATTGCAACTCCCGTTTTATCTGAGAACCAGATGAAGGAAGCGGTACAGAAATTCAAGAAGGTCATTACCGATAACAGCGGCGAGATCGTTCATGAAGAGAACTGGGGTTTAAAAAAACTGGCCTATCCCATCCAGAAGAAGTCTACAGGCTTCTATTATCTGGTTGAATTTAAAGGCACAGGCGATCTAATTGAGAAACTTGAACTCCAATATCGGAGAGACGAAAGGATTATCAGGTTTTTGACTTTCAGGATGGAGAAATTTGCCGTCGAATATGCAGAAAAGAAAAGAAAACAAAAAGAATCAGGAAAATCGAAGGAGGAATAAGACATGGCGCAGAACGAATCAGAAATCAGATATTTGACTCCCCCGACGGTAGAGATCAAGAAAAAGAAATACTGCAGATTTAAGAAAAACAAGATCCGTTATATCGATTATAAAGATCCGGAGTTTCTTAAAAAGTTTTTAAATGACCAGGGTAAAATTCTGCCACGCAGAATTACAGGGACTTCATTAAAATATCAAAGGAAAGTAGCAAAAGCTGTTAAGAGGGCCCGTCACATTGCTCTTCTTCCTTACGTTACTGACCTTTTAAAATAAGGAGGATAAAATATGGAAATTATATTAATACAGGATGTCAATAAACTTGGTCAAAAGGACGATTTAGTTAATGTTAAAGACGGATACGGAAGAAACTTTCTGATACCCAAAGGGTTTGCCGTTGCTGCAACACAATCAGCAAAAAAGATGCATACTGAGAATCTCAGACAGCGAGCTCATAAAGAAGAGAAAATCAAAATTGCTGCCCAGGAAATTGCAAGCAGAATGGCTGGATTAAAAATCGTTGTAGGAGCAAAAACAAGTACTTCAGGTAAAATCTTCGGGTCAGTCAACACTATTCAGATAGCTGAATCACTGAAAGAAAAAGGATTTGATATAGACCGTAAGAATATTACTCTTCCGGAAGATCAGATCAAAGAAGTCGGCAACTATAAAGCTATTATCAAACTTCACAGGGAAGTAAGAGTTGAAGTTGAATTTGAGATCAAAGGAGAATAAAAATATCCTTAAATAATACCTAAAGAGGTTTTCTCAGTACGAGGAAACCTTTTTTTTTGGAAATTCCTCATAATATCCTTTAATCGTGAAAACAAGTACTCAGATTATTTAGATGCAGATCTCTCGTTAACGCGACCAGAAGATGTGATCTCAATTAATGCACCCATTGGAAGATCCTTAAATATTATTTTTTTCAACTGCCTGACTATAAGGCTCTATAGCTGCAGGGGCTTTCGATGTACTGAAAATCTTTTTCATAATTTCAAGTATAGGATTTAGTAAGTATCATGATAATCCTTTCTTCTCTCATACTTCAGATCAGAGAGGACTGAAGCTTTAACTCTGATAGTAAAATTCCACATTTTCATCGTTCCGTTTGGCACCCAGTTAAAATTCATCTCCCAGCAATGAAGGTCTCTCGATATCCCGATCTGAGTCATTGTGATTTGTTTTCCTGTGAAGTCATAACCCGTGGTATACGTAAAGGACATTTTTTTAGTAATAGAGGCATTACCGGTTACAATCAACGCCTGGGTAATAGAGGATTTTAAGGCAGGTTTGGAATAATTAAGGCTGTAACTTATATTCATGGTCCATGGTACATTGAAGACAGGATATCCGTAAATGTCTCTAAGTCCTGCTCCTTTATTTGACTGAGACAGATCATTTGATTTGGGCGTTCCCTCAATACCTGTAACACCTTGTGCCAGGGCATTCTGCGATGTATTTGTATTGGAGTTTGGATTTGGTTTATTCTTATCCTTCTTTCCTTTTAGCAATTCGCTCAGGCTAAAATCCAGACTCGTTGTAAAACTGGTAAGCCTCATGAGTTTTCCACTCTGTACAAAAGCTAAAGTGCCAATAGGGTTACCCCGACTATTTATTCCATAAATGGAAAAGTTACTGTTTGCTGAAACATTGATATTATTAGCAAGGGTTGTTCGTACCTGCATTGTAACGGGAGCCCAGTTCATTGAATCGGCAAAAACATTATAGGCAGTATTTATACCAAAATTATCAATAATCTTAACTTTTTTGGGCTTTCCGGTAGTATCCTTTTTCTCAAAGACTTTTGCCTCCAGAATATTTACCAGACTTAACGAAATATTACCACTTTTACTTGATAATGAGGGTGTTCCAAATATATTGCCTTCGTAAATTGAGTATAAAGCACTCAAGTTTTTTAATGTATCAATCTGATACTGTCTGTACATATTTCTTGTACTAAGTCCGCTAAAAGAGGGTATAAAGCTGAAACCCACAGAAGGCTTTATAACATGCCGTATAGCCTGAATTCTTGAATTCGGATTTTTAAAATTGAACATTCCGAAAATCTGAGGTGTAAAGCCGGCACTTATTGCAGGGCTTATGGCCTGTCCATAAAAAAAGCCTTTTACTGTTTTAGTTTCAACTAATTTGGTATCCGGATTCCAGTTTCTTATAATCTCCTGGGTATAACCAACCCCTGTGTAGGTCAAAGATGGAGAGATAGAAAAGTTTCTGAGCGGGCCGGAAGATTGTCTGAACGGGAGAAGCTGGAAACTTAATGGAACCGAATGTTGAAAACCATTTCTCATATTGTTCCAAACATTGTGGGTAAATAACAGCGTATCGTATGTATCAATCTGATTATCAAGAGTAGCAGTATAAGAAAGCTGAAGTTCCTGGTACCATTTCGGGGTGCCGGCATTATCTTTACCCTTAAATGGATATATTCTGCCTACATTAAAATTGGCTTTAGGAAGGTTGAGAGCAACTTTCTTGGTTACCATGTTCTGACTATGGTTCATGCTTGCAGAGAAATTAAAAGGAGTTCCTTCCCATGTTTTGGAATAGCTTACACTTGATTGCCGCGTTGTATTAACATGTTCTGCAACTACATAACTGTTGTTTTTGTCAAAGCCGCTTGAGCTCATATTTACACTGGCAGAGAATCTGGAACCGGGAGTAGCCTTTGCATCCTGGTTGTATGTCCATCCTAACCTGTAGTTTTTTGATTCTCCAAAATCCTGTAATCCTTTATGTCCGGTTATATTATCAGCAAAATTAAATGAAAAATTTCCGCTATATCTGTAAAGTCTCCTGTATTCAGTTTCTGTAGTGACCATCCAGCTTCCATTCGAGTAAATATTACCCTTTACTGACAGATCAAAATAGTTGTTAATTGCGAAATAATATCCCCCGTCGGTAAGTGAGTATCCCCTTATGTTTTCCTGTCCAAAACGTGGTATAAGTATTCCTGATGCAGCTCTTTTGGTCTGGACAGGAAAATACCCAAAAGGAATGATGAGTGGTAACGGGATACCTTCTATTACAAGGTTCCCCGGACCGGAAACCACCTTTTTCCCAGGGTATATTTTAGCCCTTGGGAGATTAATATAGAAATGTGGAGTATCGGCATCACAGGTTGAATAGGTACTCTTTGAAATATTTGAGGTACCATCGTCGAGGAGCTTTGTAAACTGACTATGCAACAATCCGACATCCTGTTTTGTGATGATGTTTGTAGCTATGGCCCTTTTCGTTTTGAAATTATAAATGAATTTATCCGCATTTATTTCCTGGGTACCCTCCTTAAAAACCGGTTTCCCAATTACCTTTCCTGTGGTATCTTTTCTTCCTATTGCATAGAGAAGATTCTTATCCATATCAATAAGAATGGAATCAGCTTTGATTTCAATTTCACCATAAGTTACTACAGCCTTTTCAACAAGGATAACCTTCTTGTTAATTATATCAACCTTTTTATATCCGACTGCGGAATATGTTACTTTTGCATCAATTGTATTTGAGGAGGCTTTCTTTGGCTTCGGAAGGATGGTATCAACTCTGACAGAATCCTTTTGAACGAGTAATGAATCCCTTACGATTTTGCTTTCCTGTGAGAATAGCAAAAAAGGCTGGATCATTACCAGGAACATTACAAGGAACCGCTTTTCTTTAAAAAAATACAACTTAAATACTATTTTTGTATGGTTTTTGTGTGATACTGGTATGCCAGCGCAAAACTAATTAAAAAAGATTAACTAAATGAGTACTGGACTTAAAAACGGCAAACTTCATACCATTAATATATATAGTATAAAATTGATTTTGTTTTATCTTTTGTTGATATCTGTTGCAGCCTCAGGATCAGACAATAAGAATGAAAAGGGATGGGTAATAGTAATTGATGCAGGGCATGGCGGAAAAGACTCCGGTGCACGTGGATCTTTCAGTCAGGAAAAGGATATCACCCTGGCAGTTGCTCTTAAAACAGGAGAATATATTGAACAGAATATCAAGAATGTAACTGTGATATACACCAGGAAGAATGACACATTTATTGAGCTTAAGGAGCGTGCAAATATCGCTAATAAAAATAATGCTGATCTATTTATTTCAATACATGCCAACTGGGCGAAATCAAAGAATGTGAACGGAGCTGAAACATTTATCATGGGTATTGCGAAGGATGAGGCGAATCTTGAGGTTGCAAAAAAAGAGAATGAAGTTATGCTTCTTGAGAATGATTTTTCAACGAAATATGAAGGATTTGATCCAAAATCATCAGAATCGTATATTATGTTCTCTTTAAGTCAGAAAGTCTTCCATGAACAAAGTACCGACCTGGCTTCAAAAATTCAAACACAGTTCAGAGACCGTTTAAATAGAAATGACCGCGATGTTAAGCAGGCAGGATTCTGGGTGCTGTATACAACTAAAATGCCAAGCGTTCTTGTTGAAACCGGGTTTATTACCAGTCCGGTTGAAGAGAAATATCTTAACTCAAAAGAAGGGCAGGATAATATAGCCTCATCAATATTCCGTGCATGCTCCGAATATATTAATGAAATTGACAGTAAGAGTGTCGGACTATCAGGAAGAAACAGTAACCCACAAACTTCAGAAGATACTCTCCCGCATCTAAATACTTCATCAGGAGAAACAATGTTTATGGTACAGATTGCATCATCATCATCACAAACTGAGATTAAGGCTGAAAATTTTAAGGGATTAAAGGAAGTTATTGAGTTAAATGGCCAGGATTGGTTTAAATATGCTACCGGGCGGTTTTCAGAATTTTCTGCAGCCGTCAATTACAGAAAAAAACTAAAGGATATTTATCCTGATGCCTTTGTAATAGCAGTTAAAGACAACAAAATTGTACCTTTGCAGCAAGCCCTTGATCAGAAAAAGACAAAATAAACATAACAATAAATGAAAAAAATTTCTAACGAAGTAAAGGTAGGCGTAACAGCATTATTAACTATAATAGTATTCATCTGGCTATTCAGTTTTCTAAAGGGAAAAGATTTTTTAAAAAGTACTGCAATTTATTACTCCGTATATGATAAAGTTGGAGGATTGCAGGAATCCAGCCCTGTTGAAGTCAATGGGTTCAGAGTAGGCGTTGTTCAGTCAATCCATTTTATTGATGCTCAAAGTGGCAGACTCCTGGTTGTCTTTTCAGTTAACAAGCATTTTAAACTGCCGAAAAATACTGTAGCTGAAATTGTACCTGTTTCACTTTTAGGCGGCATGAAAGTTCAATTTGTTTATGGAAAAGGACCTGGAAGTTATGCACAACATGATACCATTCCTGGCAGGCTTGCAGAATCAATAATTGACAAAGTAGAGGCAGAGCTCCTTCCTGTAAAAGATAAGATCACAAATCTTCTCGCTGTGCTCGATACTGTTATAAGTTCAGTAAACGACATAATGAATCCTGAATTTAAAAAGAACCTTAATGGTACTCTTTCGAACCTCAACAAAACCACTAAGAGCCTCGATAATATAATAGGATCTAAAGAAAAGGAACTTAAATCTACACTTGAGAATTTAGATAAGTTCGCAAAGATGCTTTCTGATAACTCCGGCAAGATGGGTAAAACATTCAGTAATCTTGAGTCAATTACCGATACACTGGCCTCTGCTGACATTTATGCTACTGTAACGAACCTGAAAAAAAGCCTGGAAAAAACCGCACTGATGATAGATAATATGAACAATGGCAAAGGAAGTGCCGGGCAGTTCCTCAAAAATGACACACTTTATACAAATCTTACCAATAGTCTTGAAAGCTTAAATGTACTTTTACAGGATATGAAAGCAAATCCTAAGAGATATGTTCACTTTTCAGTTTTTGGCAAAAAAAGTACTCCGTCCAAATAGGAATTTTCTAAAATTCAGATTATCTTGATCTTAAATTTGGAATCTGAATCTATAGCAAAATTGTCCTTGTTTTAGACACTCCATGTTAAATTGTGAGCATGATTTCATAATGAGTTGTTATACACTGACAAACCATTATTGTCTTTATTAATATACTGATATTCAGGATATTAAAATATTAAAAAAAAAATTAATCCATAAGTTGCTGATGATTAAAAACATATACTTTTTATGACAAAGTCAAGCAAAATAAATTTTTTTTATTAGCTTTTTTTTTACAAATATTGCTAAGCGAATCGGTTTGATTCCAACCTAGAAATTTTTAAAAAACCAACCTACATGAATAAGTCACATAATGACGTATGGAATAACTGTCTGCAAATAATAAGAGATATTATTCCATCCATTAGTTACAAGACCTGGTTTGAACCGATCATTCCTATGAAACTTGAAAATAATATTCTGACAATTCAGGTACCAAGCCCGTTTTTTTATGAGTATCTGGAAGAACAGTATATTGACATTCTCCGGAAGACCCTTAGACGCGAGATAGGGTCTGATGCCAAGCTCGAGTATAACGTAGTTATGGAGAATACAAATTATTCGGATGGCAAACCATATACTGTCAGATATCCTTCAAGAAATAAAACTGATCTTAATAATAAGCCGGTACAGGTTCCTTTCGATATTACACAACCATCAATTAAAAATCCTTTCGTCATTCCGGGAATTAAAAAAGTACATTTCGATCCTAAGCTAAATCCGGATTATAATTTTAGCAACTATGTTGAGGGTGAATGCAACAGACTGGCGAGGTCAGCAGGAATAGCGGTGGGAAACAACCCCGGGGGAACTGCATTCAATCCGCTTATGGTTTATGGTGATTCAGGACTTGGCAAGACTCACCTTGCCCAGGCCATCGGAATACTTGTTAAGGAAAAACATCCTGACAAGACTGTCCTGTATGTCAACGCGAATAAGTTTCAAACCCAGTTTGTTGAGTCAGTCAGAAACAATAATAAAAATGATTTTCTTCATTTCTATCAGATGATTGATGTCCTTATTCTAGATGATGTGCACGAATTTGCCGGTAAGGAAAAAACACAGGATACCTTTTTCCACATCTTCAACCATCTCCATCAGTCCGGGAAACAGCTAATACTTACGTGCGACAGACCTCCGGTTGAGCTTCAGGGAATGGAAGCAAGGCTCCTCTCCCGTTTTAAATGGGGGCTTCAGGCTGACCTTCAGAAACCTGATTACGAAACAAGGCTGGCCATTCTAAAGAAAAAAGCTTATAATGACGGTATTGAGTTGCCGGAAGAAATATTCGAATACCTTGCAATAAACATCTCGAACAATATCAGGGAACTTGAAGCAGTGCTAATTTCACTTTATGCTCAATCAACACTTAACAGAAAAGAGATAACTCTTGATCTGGCAAGACTGATGGTTGAAAAACTAGTAAGTACAGCCCGACGCGAAATAACAATTGAATATATTCAGAAAATAGTTTGCGACTATTACAAGATTCCTATTGATCTTATTCAGGGAAAAACCAGAAAAAGAGAAATTGTTCAGGCCAGGCAGGTTTCGATGTATTTTTCAAAAAGTATGACCAAGGCATCTCTCGCGAGCATAGGTTCGCATATCGGAGGTAAGGATCATGCTACGGTATTGCATGCCTGCAAGACTGTTAATAATCTTATTGACACCGACAAACATTTCAGAAACCAGATAAATGAAATTGAGAAAAAGTTAAAAGTTTAGTAATGGACATTAATAGTTTCTTTGAGAAATTTTTTCAAAAATACGGGAACAGGAATGAAAAGCCTGCTCTTTTTTTCTCACCCGGAAGAGTTAATCTCATAGGAGAACATACTGATTATAATGGAGGATTTGTTTTTCCCTGTGCATTAAATTACGGAACCTATCTTCTTATTCGTAAGATAAAAGAGAAAACTCTAAAATTCAGCACTATCAACTTTAATGATGATATAGAAACCGGGATCAATGGATTATTCCAGAATAAAAGCAAGAAATGGATTAACTATCCGCTCGGTGTTATAAACGAGTTCCTTAAAAAGGGTGTTGAATTATCCGGACTTGAATTTCTTTATTACGGTGATGTTCCAAACGGAGCAGGTCTCTCCTCTTCTGCATCTATTGAGATGGTTACTTCTGTTTCCCTGAATGATTTATTTAATGCCGGGCTGAATACACTTGAACAGGTAAAAATGAGTCAGAGAGCTGAAAATGAATTTGTTGGGATGAACTGCGGAATCATGGATCAGTTTGCAGTGGGTTTTGGTAAAAAAAACCATGCAATTTTTCTTAACTGCGATACTTTAACTTACGAAAACGTACCGATAGTCCTTAATGATTATTCTCTGATAATCACAAACACCAACAAAAGAAGAGGGCTGACTGATTCAAAGTACAATGAGCGACGAAGGGAATGCGACAAGGCAGTTGAATTGCTTCAGGCATATAAACCGATACGTAATCTGAGCGAACTTAAATCAGACGAATCAGGTATACTTGAAAAATTTATCAAAGACCCTGTTGTCAGGAAAAGAGCCAGGCACGTCATCAGTGAAAACGGAAGAGTAATTGAAGCAGTAAAAGTATTGAAGGAAAACAATATAGTCCGTTTTGGTGAACTCATGAATCTTTCTCACGATTCACTGAAGGAGGACTACGAAGTTACAGGCCTTGAGCTGGATACCCTCGTGTATGAAGGGAGAAAGCTCCCCGGTGTAATTGGTTCCCGAATGACCGGAGCAGGTTTTGGAGGTTGCACTGTTAGTATTGTCAAAAAAGCTGATACTATAAAATTCATGACTGACCTGTCTGAGGCTTACAAAAAGAAAACCGGACTGGTACCTGACTTCTATCAGCCTGAGATTGGCGACGGAGCAAGAAAGATAGGATAAAGTCTGCCTCCCCCGCGGGTAAAAATGTTATTTCTGTTTCTTGTCTGTAAAACCCTTGCTATCAATGTCCTTAACACACCTGAAGCCCACTGTTGAACATCTGTCAAATCCGGGGGATACCAATAGAAGTATCTGTGTTTTATCCAGCGATTGAGGGCCTCCCTGAATATACCACCAACTTGATTCCGGTTTGTAATAACTTCCTCCACGGATTATGGTCAGATAGTTTGTTCCATTAAAATACATGTCGTTAGTCATTTGCCAGATATTGCCTACCATGTCAAAAACACCGTAAGGGCTCTGGCCTTTTGTAAATGCATCAACAGGTGTTGGTCTGTCGAATGAATTATTACAATATGCACCATGAAATTCATTACCCCATGGCCATGTTCGCTTGTCAGTTCCCTGCGCTGCCAGCTGCCATTCAGCCTGTGTAGGTAATCTTTTTTCTGACCATTTTGCATACGCCTTCATATCTTCATAACTTAAATACACGACAGGATATTTTTCCTGTCCTTTTTTATATATTCCTGATTGCCAATGTCTTAGATATTGCAAAGTATCTGCCGGGCGGTAGCCTGAGTTAGTTAAAAAATTGTAATACTGTTCATTGGTAACAGGGTATTTATCTATCAGGAAACTGTCAATCTTAACGACTTTCCCGCTAACATCAGGATAGGGCATGAAATCCTCACCGGTTGAAACATTAAAAGAGAAAAGGTTGCCTGGCACCAGAACCATGTCTTTCTGTAAACCAGAAGCTCTTTTGGTTGGCGTAACCCTGGTTATAATCCATGGTTTTCCACCTTTAAAAACCAGAATATTTTCATCTTTTAACCTCTTATTTTCAATTAGCTGTATAACTATCCTGCCTTCATAAAAGCCAAACAAATCCTTTATTCTTATTATAGTATCACTTAAAATTTTCAGCTCTTTATAATCAGCCTGATATGATGGATTTCCCTTCCATATAAGTGCCATGCCATTATTAGTTCCTGCGATGCTTAGTGAATCGCCTGAAATAACTGATTTTATTAAATCAGGAAATTCAGCAATACAATCGACCGATCCTTCTTTTCTTGTTCCTGCATATGAAGGGTTCCAGCCTGTAGCATTTCCGCTGATATACGAAATTCCTTTTTCAATTAAAGGTAAGAGGTTTTCATGATTCCATAAAGATACATAGTGTTTGCCGACAGTACTTCCCGCTTTAAACAGGCTTCCATTAAACCCTTCCGGTCTCATGTTAAGAACAGTATAAATAGTTTTATCCCCTGATTTCCATCGGTTTACAAATACATTGTCAATTGTTGTTTCAACCATCGGAGTCCAGTCATTATCTAAAAATGCGTCGTTATTCTGCCGCAGGGTAAAGGTGGTTCGGGCGAGAAAATTTAGATCCTCGCGATAATTATCATCTCTTCCTCCCGGACGGAACATATTCAATTCTGTACCATAGCCATTAAAGAAGGCGATCGCGATTTCGCGATGTATCAGGTCCTCTCCCACATCACAAACCCTGAAAATTGAGAAATCCGGTTTTATAAGTTTATTCAGGTTCAATTCAGGACTTAAGAAAATAGCATTATGAACACGTCCTGAAATAATACCCGGCATATCTTTTGCAATAGCCATCCCTTCGGAATACATTACTACCCCTTTTCTGACACTATCTGCGGCAGATTGTAGTTCGAAGCTTGAGCTTCCCCTGGTATCAAGAACTACACCATCAGCTTCTGTTTCGGCAATTAGCTGAGCCATACCTTTATAATGGTCTTCCTTTCTCGTACTGGTATCCCATGGATTATATGCAATAAAAAACTTAGTCCCGGACTGGCGTGACAATCTTGCGAAGCTCCTGAGCTGACTTGTTCCTCCTGGCAATTCTCCGTATAAATCCCATTGGTTTCGCTGGTCAAGGCCCAGGCGCGGCCATGTGGGCCAAATTCCAAAAACGTCGATATTTCCAAAAAGTTCAATCCCTTTTTTGATTACATCAGGATAATTATATTTCCCTAAAGTTCTGTCATAAAACTCCCGGTCCCATGCCATCTCAAGAACAATAATATAGCTCTCTTTTATCCATTTAAGATCCTCTCTCGCGAACATAGTGTTGTCAAATTTCTCAAGATCGTGCAGGTATCTGTCTCTGAACATCAACCGGAGACCATTTTGCCATTCACCTTTAAAAACTTCTGCATAAACAGTATAAGAAACCTTTGTTTTTGGCGGCAATACTGTTTCATATCGCTTCCTTTGTCCTCCGATAATCTTTGTTCTCCGTGCAAGTGCGCAGACAGAAAGTTCACGACCGGCGAAAAATGATGAATAACCTAACTCCCAGGCATTATCAGGAAGGATCACTCTGACCGGTCTGTAACCAGGGCGAAACAACCATGCTCTGGCCAGATCCACGGGTCCTTTACCTGTTATGCAGACGGAATTGATATCTTCTCCAAACGGAACAACATTGCTTATAGAAACTGTATCATAACCAGTATTTTCAAAAACTATTTCTGCTTTTAAACCTGTTGAGGAACTGTCTTTTAATTCAAAGGTCACTCTCATAACGTTTTCAAATGTTTGAGAAAACAGCCCCCCGTTCCTTCCTGCATTAATTTCGGCAGAACTATGCAGTTTACTATTTAACAGGAAGGTGAACAATGGTTTGCTCTTTGACAGTAGTATTGTACTGCTATCGGCAAGAATAAAATTTTCAGCGCTTAGTCCTGCCTTTTCAGCGAATACAACATTTTTTAATATTTGAGAATACGCTGAAAATGAAGGTATAAACAAATTAAATAGCAGAAGTATTTTTACGTAAGTCTTCATTATTAAAAAATTGATTAGTCCCTGCTGCAAGATAAAACATACAAACCATTAAAAAAATGGTTTCGTTATTTGACCTTCATAATATCTTTACTTTCAGGATAAACAGATTTAAAGAAACAATTTTGACAACTTCAACGTATAAGGGATAAATTAAATCTTAACCCCGGAGCCCTGGTCTGCAAGACGGTAGTCTGAGTTAGGTTTAAGTTAGATTCTTAATCCATTTTTTTTCTATTAAGTAAATATGTTGTACTTTTAAAAGTTGGATTAAAAAACCCGATGAGGTTATGTCTAAAGCAATCAAAATACTAAAATATTTCTTTATCTTACTTCTGGTTGCAATGGTTACCTCCTGTTCTCCGACCAAAAAGAATACTTACTATCAGAAAAGAAAGAAATCTTCGCATGTAAGTACGGAACAACTGGGAAGAAACAGGTATTATTTTTCTCCTGGTTACCAGAAAAAACTAAATTCCACCTTCAGGAAAAAATAAGAATTATATTCAGGCTGTCAATCATCCAACAAAATAGTCAGACCATCATAGGCAAGAAATATTCCCTGAGGCAACTCTTTTGAAATCTGAGCATGTAAACCCATCTGATGGCTAATGTGTGTTATAAATGCTTTTTTAGGTGATACTTCTCTTATAAAATCAGTAGCTTCTCTCAGGCTGAAGTGAGAAATGTGTTTCTCTTTTCTAAGTGCATTAATAACCAGATACTTAACACCAAATAGCTTCTCCTTACTTTCTTCTGGTATATAGTTAGCATCGGTAATATATGCAAAGTTGCCAATTCTGAATCCGTATACAGGAAGCCTGTAATGGAAAACTCTGATAGGTTCAATTTCGATACCTTTAAGAATAAACTTATTATCAGGAATATCGATTAAACTCATTTTAGGAATTCCGGGATACTGATACTCTGAAAACACATATGAATATTCCTTTTTGATAGCCTTCTGCACCCGTTCTTCAGCATAAATATCTATAGCTTCCTGACTTTTATAGTTGAATGCGCGTACATCGTCGAGACCGGCGATATGATCTTTATGCTCATGGGTCAGAAGAATTGAATCAAGTTTGGTCACATGTTCTCTAAGCATCTGCTGACGAAAGTCGGGACCGGCATCAAAAAGCAGGGTTGTATTGTCTGCCTCCAGAAGAAGAGAGGTCCGCAGTCTCTTATCGTATTTGTCGGAAGAAAGACAAGTATTACATTCACAGGCTATTACTGGTACGCCTTGTGAAGTGCCCGTACCAAGAAATGTTATTTTCACAATACATATATTTCATGACAAACCTATACAAAAAACATTAAATGACAACAGATAGTTTAATTTTTGTTGCATCATCAGCTGGTTGTTTAATTGTTATATTTGAATAAACAATATTTTGAAATGAACGGAAAAATTTATCTTATACCCGTAACATTAGGCGGAGATGATTTTTTAAAAGTCATCCCTGAAAAAGTGATCAGTCTTACAAAAAGTTTAAGATTCTTCATTGTCGAGGATCTACGCGGTGCAAGAAGGTTTTTAAGGCTCATTGACAAAGAGTTTCCTATTGATAATACTGTATTTTTTGAATTAAATGAACATACAGGAGAAACTGATATTGCACATTACCTTGAGCCAATTCTGAAAGGATTCGATATTGGGGTAATGAGTGAAGCCGGACTTCCCGGTATAGCGGATCCGGGTGCCCGTATTGTGGCACTTGCCCATCAAAAGAAGATCACTGTTACACCATTATCCGGTCCCTCTTCAATTATTCTTGCTCTGATTTCTTCAGGACTTAATGGTCAGAATTTTACATTTAACGGCTATCTTCCAATAAAACCTGCAGAACGGGCAGCCAAAATCAGGGACCTCGAAAATAAGGCAGGTGAAGGATTTGCACAGATATTTATGGAAACTCCTTATCGCAATCAGAAATTGTTTGAAACCATTATTGCCACCTGTCATAACGATACAAAACTCTGTATTGCATCAGACGTTACACTGCCATCTGAATCTATAAGGACAATGAGCATATCCGAATGGAAAAGAGATTTGCCATTATTAAATGACAGACTTGTTGTATTTGTAATGCAGTAATTCTACTTTACGGGGGCTCGCTTTGCACCAACCAGCTCAATATCGAATAACAGAGGAGTATAACCTGCAATAGGATAAGAACCAAAAGTTCCATATCCAAGAGAAGACGGTAAAAGTAAGGTTGCTTTGCCTCCGACTGCAATCAATGCTATTCCTTCATCAAATCCGGAAATGTTATCTCCGACAACAAAACTATAAAGCTTAGCGGAAGTCGCATTCGAATCGAAAATAGTACCGTTAAGGAACATGCCTGTATATCTGACAAAAGCTGAATCGCCCGCTACTGGAGTAAACCCTGTACCTTTCAAAGTTTCAAGATAATACAGACCACTCGCCTGGCGTACAAAGTCCAGGGTACTATTTGCAGAAAGGTAATTTTGTATTTTTGCTTTTTCTTCCTTTTCATATTGTCTGCCCGGATTACAGGATACCAGTGAAATCAATAAAATAATAGATAAGAAAAGCCAGCCTGTTTTAATATTTCCTTTGTTCATTGAATTAAAGTTAAATTAAGTTTTGATCACTGACAAATAACGATGAAGCGCTCCATAATATTATCTGGCGCGCAAGATATTAACATTATATACAATAACGGCTCTTGAAGGAATCATTTTTCCGTCACCTCTTAACCCGTAAGCCAGAAACGGAGGCAGAATAAAGATAGCTTCAGCCCCGGGTTTAAGTAAACGGAGACCTTCATTTAGTCCTGGTTCCATTTCACTCCTGCCTAAAATGACTTCTTTTGGTCCCAGTGTTTTGGATGAATAACAATTAGTGCCATCAAGAAGTGAGCAGTTGTATTCAAAAATTACTTTATTATTATCAGTAAAAGCAGTTCCCTCTCCTTCCTTTATGATCTTATACCAGAGTCCGGTAGGCGATTCATTCAGTTTAAGGTTCTTTCGTTCGATATAGTTTTGAATTCTTTCCCTGTCTTTCTGCACCATATACCGGTTCAGATCAGCCATTTCATTTTTTCCGGGTTTGGTGTTCGGAACAGGTTTTACAGAATTATTCCTGCACGAAAGGAATGCAACGGATAGAAATACAATGAGTAAATATTTCACCGGAACACATTTACATTCTATTTTCAAATCTCCATTCATTTTCTTTAAGAGCTTTCAGGAAATAGTCAATTGTATTTTGGAGTGTGTCAGTATATTCTCCTCCTGAAGCGTTGAGATGCCCACCTCCAGAAAAAAATCTGGCTGCAAATTCATTGGTGGGAAAAAGTCCTTTTGATCGAAACGATAATTTTATAAAGTTGTCTTTTTCAATAAAGAGTGCTGAAAAAAATATCCCTTTGATAGATAAAGGCAAGTTAACAAATCCTTCTGTGTCGCCTTTAACATGGTGATACTCCTTTAAATCATCCTTTGTAAGAAAGATATAAGCAGTTTTAAATTCTGGCATAACAACCATTCGTTTGTTCAAAGCAAAGCCCTGCAGCTTCATTCTGTCACTCGAAAAATTATTATATATCATATTCAGAATCTTAAACTTATCGAGGCCTGTATCAATAAGTTCTGCTACAATTCTGAAAGTTCCGGAAGTATAAGATCCGTATTCAAAGTTACCTGTATCTGTTATTATGCCCACATAGAGACATTCAGCATATGATTTGTTGATGAACTGCACTCCGTTCATTTCACTGACAAGTTCATAGACAAGCTCCGATGTAGAACACATTGACGGTACGGAAATAATTAAATCAGCAAATCCCCGCGGATCGAGATGGTGGTCAATAATAACTTTCCTGGCATGTGAGGATTTAACAAAATCTTCTGCTTCACCCAACCTGTTTGACTGATTAAAGTCGAACATCACAATCAGATCGGCCTCCTCAATGAGTATTCTGCATTTTTTTCTCTCTTTTATGAAGATATTTATCAGATCTGTTCCATCCATCCATTTCAGGAACTCCTGAAGGTTATTAGGAGCAAGCATTTTTACGTTTTTACCTTTCGAAATGAGATAATGATAAAATGCTAATTGTGAGCCAATTGCATCACCGTCTGGATTGATATGACAGATAAGCAATATATTCTCAGATGATAAAATAAGTTTCGATAATTCTTTCGTATATTTGGATAATTCTATCACTTTTGCTACTGTTTTTATAAGTTGCTAAAGATAAAAAATATTCCTGAAGACCAAT
Source organism: Bacteroidales bacterium (assembly GCA_025358455.1). Classification (GTDB taxonomy): domain Bacteria; phylum Bacteroidota; class Bacteroidia; order Bacteroidales; family VadinHA17; genus LD21. Next base: position 36,007 of record JANYJP010000127.1, on the reverse strand, counting down.
TTTATTGTTACCAATCAAAATTAGCTTTTTATGTATACTGACTTTACTTTTTCTATTATTAAGCCAAATGCCGTCAGGACTGGAAAAACCGGGCCAATTCTTGCAATGATCAATGAGGGTGGATTTGAAATTGCTGCAATGAGGATGGTTAAGCTGACGCTTCCGCAGGCCGAATCATTTTATTCAGTTCATAAAGGTAAACCATTCTTCGAAGGATTGATTGAGTTTATGACATCGGGGCCTGTTGTTGTTATGATTTTAAGGCACGAAAATGCTGTTGAGGATTTCAGAAAGCTAATCGGTGCCACAGATCCGAAGAAAGCCGAGCCTGGAACAATCAGAAAAGCATTTGCCGTATCGGTTCAGATGAACGCGGTGCATGGCTCTGACAGTGTGGAAAATGCCATTATTGAAGCGAATTTTTTCTTTTCCGGGATAGAGAGGTTCTACTAAACTTTATTTTTCTTTCTGTGTTAATAGTTGTGTAGATTTTAAATCAATTTATGGATTCAATATTCGAACAAGACTTTTCCGATAGAAAAACTTTAGAAAAGTATTCATCGGCTTTTACCCTTTCAGATATGGAGATCTTTATTTTTCCGGATCTTTTTTACCCGCTTATTCTTGCTGATATAATGTCCCCTGAATTATGGAAATGGAGAGAAGATCCCTGGTTTAAAGATATTGATAAGAAGAGCTTCACTACCAAAGCTAACCGTATAAAGCAATATATAATACAGAACTATGTGTTCAACCTGGATCTGTCAACATGGGGGCTGACTTCTAAAACAGCTGAAATAGCAAGGTTCAGTGATTTTTTCGACATGGAGATGCTAAAGCAATCAAATGCTCTCTTTGGTTATGAAGGAGACAAATATTACTTCGATATCGACATAAGGAAACATTTTGGTCTCGACAAATTTGATTCTGATATTATTCCTTACTGGAAAACTGAGACTATTGAGGCGATGGGAGCTTTCAGGCATAAAGATAAATTTACCACAGGTGCAGGAGAATGTGTTTCGTTGTCAGCTCTATATGCATCCGCAATGTTTGTTGTCGGAAAAGTGCCTTTGGAAAAGATATTTCTCATAGCCACCCCACTCCATTCGCAGAACTTCATTATGGAAAAGGATGGCTTAATCACCAATAACCGAAGAATAGTAACAAAGAATATGTGGTACAACGGAACCTCACTGTCAGAAAGAGCCCGCCGTGCTATGGAAAACGAGAAAGTAACAATTGTCTCCCATATTTCAGGCTATATCCATACCCTGTATAATGAAGCAACCATTAACAAGGAGGCATATGATCATTTTGCTATAAAACTTAAAGAATTCCTGGTAACAGATTTAACCAATCTTATTTTCATTAATTTCCTGCGTTTTAAATCAAAATATAAAACTCTTTTTCAATACAAATACGACAGTGCCGGAACCAAGAGGTATATATTGCTCGAAAAAATGTTTGAATACGAGCACAACAGTAAATTCAGTGTGGCGCCTGAGTTTCGCGAAATGCTGGTAAAAGAAATTGAGGGAGATGATTTTCATTTGAGTCCGATACAGGGAAAAATACTGCTTAATGATATTGAAGATATACTGAGTACACACCCGGTTGAAACCCTCTATGATCTTGAACTTGAATTTATTGTAGCCGCCGGTATTCAATTCAGTGATATCATTCGTGAAATGTTTATTGATCTGAACGATTTTATCTTCACTGATCCGAAGATTCCGGATTCCAGAAAGGAATATCAAATTACCGACAGGCTTCAGATAACCGTTGATGACAGCCGCGAAAAAATTATATCTCTCATAAACAAGCATTCGGATAAGTCAGAACAAGCTAAACTGGCTCTTTATGCTTACCGGCAGATGGATAAGATCGACTGGCGTCCGTTCATAAAGGCAGCAATCGAGCGAAACCCGGTCTGTTTCACCGATCTTGAAGGAAAAACAACAGAAGAAGTCCTGAATATTCTTAAAACATTGCCTGATGAATCAATTTATGACGGAAAGAGGTTAGCCCTGCCTGATGAAGTCTGGAACTTCAAGCGAGGTGACGGAATCGAAAAAGCTTTGTTACTCGCTGATTTTCTGATGCATAATGATAATACTTCTACAGTTTTAATTGAAATCGACCACAAAAAAGTTGTTTTAACTTGCGATGGACGCAACTATCACTTCATTTCACATAAAGCGTTATCACAACATATCAGCATCTCCCGGGGAAGTTACATTATCAAATAGGCTTATTAAGTTCGCGGATCAATTTCAGCGTAAAACAATATCCTTAATCACTTCTGATCCGGCTTTCTGATTAATCTTTTCTTTAAGGACTTCACGCAGCATCAGTAGCTCATTTCTGACAACTGATGAATTCAGATGGACATAAAGTATATGATCCTTGATATAAATATTTGATGTACGTGAACTGATTGCCTTGCCCACAATTTCTTCCCACGAGTTTATCACACCAACTTCACTCAACTTACCACCAAGATTCATTTCCCTGATATAGTCATTTACTGCTTCAGCAAGTGATATTGTTTTACTTCGTCTCATTTTGTTTTTTAGTATATGTTTCCTCCACTGCATTATTTGCAATGCTGAAAAGTTTATACCGGGTATTGTGTGATATTAATATTTCCTGTAAGCGGTTTTGATGGGTGTCAGTTATAAAGATCTGACCAAACCGTTGATTACCCACAAGCCTTATTATCTGCTCAACACGTTCAGCATCAAATTTATCGAATATATCATCAAGCAATAATACCGGAGAAAATCCTGCTTTTCTTTTAATATAATCAAATTTTGCAAGTTTAAGGGCTACAAGGTACGTCTTCTGTTGCCCCTGGGAACCAAGTGATTTCACAGGGAAATCGTTTAGCTCAAGCAACAGATCATCTTTATGAATCCCCACGGTGGTATACTCAAGGAACCTGTCTTTTGCCAGAGAGCCATTAAGAGCTTCCTGGAAATCGCCCTCAGCAAGATGCGACCTGTATTTGAGTTTTACACTTTCTTTTCCGGATGAAATAAGGGAATAATATTCCTGGAAAACAGGAATAAGCTCATTCACAAGAATGTTTCGTTCATTATAAACATAACTTCCATATTTAACGAGTTGGGCATCCCATATCGACAGTGCATCATTGTCGAATTTGCCTGAAGATCTGAAATCCTTAAGGAGTTTGTTCCTCTGTTGAAGTGCTTTGCCATATCTAAGAACAGAATCGAGATATTCGGCACTGTACTGACTTATAATTTTATTCATAAATCTTCTGCGATCTTCACTCCCTTCTGTAATAAGAGCACTATCGGCAGGTGAAATCATTACAACAGGGTATCTGCCGACATGGTCAGAAAGTTTCTGATACTCTTTTCCGTTTCGCTTTAGTAATTTCTGTTTTTGGCGCTGAAAAGCACAGTAAATCTGATCCTCTTCTCCATTCCTGTCAAATGTTCCCTGTATTATGAAATAGTCTTCGCCATGCCTGACACTTATGCTGTCAATATTATTGAAGAAACTCTTGGTAAGCGATAAATAGTGAATTGCGTCGAGAATATTGGTTTTGCCAACACCATTATTCCCGGTGAAACAGTTTACCTTAGGCGAAAACTCAAGCTCATTAAGCTCATAGTTTTTAAAATTGGTAAGTGTCAGCTTTTTCAGGTACATTTATGAAAAGATAAAAGATAAAAGTATAAAGACTAAAGTCAAAAGCTCAAAGTTAGAAAAAGATACAGACGATACTTACTAATACTTTAAATGAAATTTCAATAAAATTTCAGAAAAATCATAATATATTTATTGATATTCAATTACATACCAATTATTTTACGCCTGAATTGATATTCATTAAATTAAATGTTTTATAATTACCCGAAAAAAATTACTTTTGCGATGGTAAATTTTGAAGTTAAACAGTAAAGACCAGTATGGCTAAGAATAAAAAGGATGAAAATCCACAGACCATTTCAAGCGTTGAGGAAACCCTGTCAAGAACAGAACAGTTTCTTGAAGAGAATTATAAGAACCTGCTGATAGGATTAGGAGTTATAGTTGTAATCGTAGGCTTATTCTGGCTTAGTAAGCTCTATTTAAGCAAGAGAAACGATGAGGCCCAGTCGCAAATGTATCAGGCAGAAAAATATCTTGAACTGGATTCTTTAAAACTAGCCCTTAACGGTGATGGTAACTATCTTGGTTTTCTTGATATAATAAAAGATTACAAATTTACAAACTCAGGAAATCTTGCACGTTACGGTGCTGGTATTTGCTATCTTCATCTTGGAAATTACCAGGAAGCAATAATTCAGCTTAATAAATATTCCAAAAAAGATAAAGTTGTAGGTTCATTAGCTATTGGGGCAATGGGTGATGCATATGTCGAACTGGGTGATCCTGATAAGGGAGTAACAAAATATATTGAAGCTGCAGATTATGCTGTAAATTCATTTAACACACCAATATTCCTGATGAAAGCCGGTGAATTATATGAGATGAAAGGCAAATATCCGGATGCACTTAAAATCTACGAAAGAATTGAGAGTCAGTATCCTGAGAGTACTGAAGGAACAACAATTGAAAAGTATATTGCAAGGGTAAAACTTTTGATGAAATAATTATCCGGAAGATCTGCCCGGCATCATTATCAGAACGCATCCGGCTCACTTCTTTCTGTGACTGATGCGTTTTCATTTTAATAAAAAATATCATTATGAGCACTTCCAATTTATCTGACTATGATCCGGATAGTGTTCCGGATGCTGGTAAAATGCGATTTGGTATTGTAGTTTCTGATTGGAACAGAGAAGTTACATGGTCATTAATGGACGGCGCTGCCGCCACTTTGAAAAAACATGGCGCTTCTGATAAGAATATTATTATCAAACATGTTCCGGGAAGCTTTGAACTTACTCTCGGTGCTCAGTTCCTTGCAGAATACGATGATATGGATGCAATAATTTGTCTGGGTTGTGTGATCCAGGGCGAAACACCTCATTTTACATACATTTGTCAGGGGGTAACTCAGGGAATAACCCAACTTAATATGGAATATAATATTCCTTTTATTTTTGGCGTTCTGACCACGCGTACACAGCAGCAAGCTATTGACAGATCAGGAGGCATACATGGAAATAAAGGCGATGAAGCAGCTGTGACTGCTATAAAAATGGCGGCCCTGCTGCGCGATATTGAGAAATAATTCTATCTGAGAACTTTCCGTACAAAAGCTACGGTAAAGTATGACATCATAAATACTCCCATGAATCCCTCAAGACCGGAAATCACACGGCTCAGTCCCATCGGATAAACATCTCCGTATCCAATAGTAAAGAACGTAATTGCACTATGGTAGAACGACTGAAGAAAGGCCGACATATGATCAGGATTGCCAACGGCAGATACTGTTTTTCCAAGACCTGATAAATCAATAACAAAAAAGATTGATCCAAAAAATACCCAGAATATAACCACACTCAGAAGAACCCTTCCCGGAGAGGTCGCATAAAGCCCTATTTTATCAAACACAAGCCATTGAAAACCATGAGGAACATAACTGGCGACTTTTGTAATTCCGCCTTTTTCCCTTTGTTCGGTAAGCCATGATTTTGCTTCATAACGTTTGAACATAATATAGGCCTCGTCTTCGTCTTCGTATTTACCTGTGCCACTGAAATTTTCTTTGAGAATCCTGAACTGTTCGGCTTTTTGTCGTAAAGTTGTTCCTTCCTGGTTAACTATGATCTCATTACACTTGTTGTGTCTCCAGTCAATATAAAGTTTACCGAGAAGTCTCATCCCTGACATGTCAAGTGTTTTAATCTGAACAGGGAAATCATAAGGTTCAAGGTCAACAATATCACGCACAATAGTATCGGAAACATCGAGCACATCGGCATTCGAAATCCGGAGATCAAAGTAATGATCGAGATGACAGGATTTTAGAGAAATGACATGAAATTTTGATTCATAAAAGCTTACATCGCCATCACCAAACTCGGTCCTTTCAAAGCTTATGTCGGTATCATTCATTTCCATCAGGTTGAAATTCTTTGGACCTGAGCCCATCTCAGCCTTTTTAAACTGAATTTTACCTGATTTACAAGAGGCACCCTCAAAATTAACTTCGCCATTTCCAAAAACCGAACGGTTAAAATTTATTCTTCCTGAGCCAAAATCAACCGTTCGGAAGTCAACCCTGCTATTTCCGAATTCAGTTCTTTCAAACATTATTTCACAATCGCCAAACACTGAATAGTGAAAATCAACTTTACCTCCGGTTATCCTTGTTATCTTGAAATTAAATCTTCCACTATTAAAACGGGTGTTAATGAACAAAAGCTCCCCACTGTTAAATTCGGTATTTGCAAAGCTGACTTCTCCATTTCCGAACTGAATATCCTGGAAATCCTTTACGCCATCTTTTACAATAGCATTCTTGAACATGAAATCTCCCTCACCAAAGACGGACCCTGTAAACTCAATATTGCCGTTTCTGAAAAGAGTATTTGAAAAAATAACATTCCCCTTTCCGAAAACAGAACCATTAAAAAGTACTTTACCTTTGGCAAAATGACTACTGTCAAAGGTTACCTCGCCATCGGAAAATGATGAATAAGTAAAATCAGTACAAGCCCTGGCTTCAAAAAAAGCACCCTTCGCAGAAAAACTTTTAAATCTGACCAGTTCCTTTTTATCAATTCCATTATGCCGCCTGTATGAAGAAAGAGAGAATTCAGGAATATAATAATTATCCAGAATTATATCCCTGCCCTCCTTTATCATTTCATAAATCTGGTTAATATCGATAGCTCCAAATAATTCAGAACCAATCTCCTCACCTTCCTCATTGTTGAATGTTACAATCGCAGTCCGGGGACAAGTTCTGCCATCGTCGGCAATGAACTTAACGTTTTTTACCTCTATCTGATAATTTGAATACCCTGTGACCATCTGTTCTGTTTTACTAAAGTTAAGCCAATTTATTAAAAAAAATGATAGCCGTAAAATATATTACCGGTACTTATCGCATACATAATACCCTGTATGGACAATATGTACATTTACTCCTTATATCAGTTGTCATTTTGAATGATTCATTATCACTGAATATCAAGGAAATAACTTCTTTGAGACCATAAATAAACTCCTCTCTCACCTTGTTATAATCATCAACTACCAATTCGTTCCTGATATCTGTTTTCAACCTGAGCATGTCGGAGAATAAACCACCGGTTAATTTCTTAATTTTATAAATTGAAGGCCGTAATACAGAGGGCTGATCAGTTGCCATGTAAGCTTCGCAGTAAAGCAATGTCTGAAGCCATCCGTCAGAATCTTTTTTTCGATCTTCAGTGAAGAGATCGCCAATTGAGCCAATTGTTTCAGAAACATTTCCTGTCTTGTAATCTACAATTCTGGTAACCCCATTAATAACATCAACCCTGTCGACCATTCCCCCTATCCTGACGTCAATATTGGTTCCGTCACTCAAAGTACTTATATTAAAACTGAATTGATCCTCAAGATGTAGAATAGTAACCGGGCTGAAAATTTTATCAGCCTTAAGGATTCTTAACAGATAAGCCATCAGTACATCCCTTACAATCAGTTCGTTTCCTGTTATCAATCCAACAGTACCGTCTTTGAATTTTTCGTTGATAGCCTGATCAATAGCACTTTGCAGCAAAACTTTATTGAAGGTGATCATATCAAGAATTTCTCCGGTTATAATCTGACCTTTATAACCCGTGTAAAGACTCCTCATTATTTCGTGCAAAATATTTCCGAACATTGCAGGATCAATATCTTCAGAGACTTTGTCAGGTTCCTGTAGCCTGTTAACATAACGGTAATAGAATTTCATCCTGCAATTCAACCATGTATTTATGGCTGAAGGTGATAATATTCTTCCTTTATCCTTATTAATAAACTGAGACCTAAGCTGCCGGGAATGTTCTTCATTCCTTTCAAGTACCTCTCCTATTCCAGTGTTTGATTTTATCTCAAAACTCAGATTCAGAAATTCAGGTCTGAGCGTTTTGTCATACTTCATCTGAATAAGGAATCGGCTCATTTCTCCGCTTCTTAATCCCTCTGAGTTGGAATTATAGGTAAAAGTCACATTTTCTGCCCTTTGAAGAAGCCGGTAAAAGTGATAGGCATAAATTGATTCCTGGTGATTTATGGAAGGTAGTCCAAATGCTTCACGCAAACTAAACGGGATGAATGACGAACCTGAAGAAACAGCAGGTAAAACACCCTCATTTACTGAAAGAATTATCAGATTCTTAAAATCCAGAGCCCTGGTTTCAAGTATGCCCATAACCTGAACCCCCGATAATGGTTCCCCTGAAAACGGAACAGACTGAATTCTCAACATTCTGTCAAGAATCCTTATGTAAGTATCAGTAGTCATAGTAACTTCCGGGCTCCTGACAATAGATTCCAGTCTGTTAATTGATAATACAATCCTGTAAATATATTCATTCAGTATACTTCGCCGAACCGGATTATTTGGAAGGTTTTTATCAGATGATACATCATTCAGAGCTATCAGCGAAAGAATTTCTTTAAAATAATCAGAAAGTAAAGCTGTGTTTTCAGGTTTTCTGAATATCCATGAAAGATTTTCAGAATCGACCAATCGTTCAGATGATAACCATTTACTGGTTGATTTTGATAATTCACTAATCAGTATACTATCCGATTCAGCAAACAAACCTTCCATCAATGGGTGTCTGAGGATACTTAACACATCCCGGAAATTGAACCACGCGACACGATTAGTAAAAACAGCTCTCCTTTGAAGATCCATAATATGCCTCACAAGAGTGTAAACAAGTGTATGTTTCAAAGGATGTCCCATAGTGATGTTTATATCACCAATATTTTCAGGCAGGCTTGTCAGAACAGGCATCAGGAGATTCTCATCAGCAAGAACAACGGCAGTATGATGGGCATTTCCTGATGTAAGGCCGGGCAGCTCATCAATCAATTGCGATATAAGCTTAACCTGGGCAACGTCAGATGAAGTTTCAATAACCCGACGTCTGACATTAGGTGGAAATGAATTTAGCATCGTATCATAACTCCAGTCAGCAGGCATATTATTTCCGAAGACTTTAAGATTATTCCGCATGAAATAGCCGGCAGAGTTGAGATTACTATCCTTAATATACGAATTGTCATAATCCCAGTAAAAACGGGCTTTCCCTGCTTTTTTAAACCTTGTCATTATCACCTTCTCACATTCGTTCAATGCATTGAAACCTATGAAATGTAACATATCCCATCGGTTGCCTGCTATCAGATCCTTTTCAGGATTTTCTGCAAGTTCCCTGAAGATCATTCCTTCATAAGCAAGATTTTGTTCAGTAAGCGAATATCTGAAACCTGAATAGAGATCATAAAGCACTGACCATATACTTATAAATCCTGCTTTTTCACTTGTTTGTTTGCCTGACTCAAAATTTATCCAGAACCTCCTGATAATGTCTCTCTGGGAGTCAGTCAAACCGCCGAATAGCTGATCTATAGCCTTAATATCCTTAACATTGCGGAATAAAAGAGATGCATCAACCAGATACTTGTCCACATCATCAAAATCATTTAACAGCATATCGCCCCAAAAATAAAAGTCATCAAAACTTTCGGGTGGTTTTTTAATTTTGCGGTAAACCTTATAGAGCTCAAATAGAAGTATTTCATTTCCCGCGGTCTGCTTTGAAGAAAATGATCTGAATAGTTCATTAATTGTTAATACAGATGGAGCCCATACCGGTTTTTCAATTCTTGCTGCCAGGTATTTCAGGAAGTATAATCCGGCTCTACGATTTGGAAAAACAAGACAATGACGATTAAGGGTATTTCCAAACTCCTTAAGAAGTGATTGTGCAATATTTTCGAGAAAGTACGTCATCTGGTGTCTGGTGTCTGGTTGTCTTGTAGTCTTGCTGTCTTGAAGTCTTGAAGTCTTTTTAATTTATACTTTTGTCTTTTTACTTTTATCTTTTGTCTTGATACAGCCTACCCTGCCATGTATCAAGTTCTTCGAGGCGTTTTTCAATAAGGCTTACGATCTGATCGGATCGTTTTTTACCCCATCCCACTCCTGTCAGAAACCGTGGTGGCGCCTCGCCTGTGAATCTTTCCACTACAATTGCAGAATTGAGTCTTTCAAGGAAACTGATAAAGAAATCTAAATATTCCTCCCACTTAAAAAGCTCAAAATCATCAGGATTATCCTGATATTCCTTTTCCATCCTCGTTCCCTTGATTATCTGAAGCTGGTGAAACTTAACTGTTTTAATAGGAAGGGAAGAAATTATTTCAGCCTGATTCAACATTTCTTCTCTTGTCTCCCCGGGTAATCCGAATATAAAGTGGGCCCCTGTATTAATTCCAAGTTCAGCGGTTTTTTTAACCACCGAAACAGCATCTTCAAACGAGTGACCACGATTGATCCTTGCAAGAGTTTTGTTATAACAAGATTCTATTCCATACTCAACAGCAATATAAACCTCCCGGGACAACTCTTTTAAATAAGCAAGTTTTTCATCATCTATGCAATCTGGGCGGGTACCTATAATAAGTCCGATTACACCCGGGTAACTTAAGGCCTCCCCGTATAGTTTTTTGAGGGTTGTGAGAGGCGCATATGTATTTGAATATGCCTGGAAATATGCTAAATATGAGACCGCTTCATTATATCTCCATTTGTGAAATTCTATGCCTTCAGCAATCTGTTGCGATACGGTTTTATCAGTTGTGCAATAAGAAGGATTAAACGCGTCATTATTACAATATGTACAGCCTCCTGATGCTATTGTCCCGTCGCGGTTCGGACAAGAGAATCCGGCATCGATCGAAACTTTCTGAACACGTGCTCCATAGATCCCCCTGAAATAATTGGAGTAGGCATTGAACCTGCGTTCATGTCCCCACGGGTAGACCCTGTTCTGTTTGTTAGTTACTGACATCTAAGCAGATACTATTTTATTTTTATCAACATACCAGATATAAGCTTCTATATTATTGTATCCCATATCGAGAAGCAAACGGCGATAAAGATCGACCTGTTCAATATAATGGTCATTCTCTTCCCCGAACTTAAAATCTATGATTATGGTTTTACCGTCTTTAAAAATTATCCTGTCGGGTCTTTTTGTAGAACCGGAGGTTAGTAATATTCCGGCCTCCTTCAAAACTTCATTTTTCGGATTAAACCATTCTGCAACCTGCGGTAAACTGAGCAGCGTATGAATCTTTTTCTCGATTTCGCATGCTTCCTCCTCAGGTAATTTGCCTTCCAGAACCAGTTTACGGATTGCTAAGGGAATATCCGAAGAGGAATTAATGCCTTCGAATACCTCGTGCATAAGCTTTCCATAGTTTATCTTTTTCCTTAATGCCATATCACCGGAGGAGAAATAATTCTCTCCGTGTAATTTCAGTTTCAAAGATTCCATCGACTGACTTACCCTGTATACTGAAGAGGATAGACCAATCTTTTCAGTCATTTCTTTTTTGGTCACAGGCACCTCACCAAACTGAAACACATGACTTTCATCATTATACAGATTGTTCAGGGCTATTCCTGATTCTAAAACAAAGCCTGAATTATTACTAATTGCATTCTTCAAAATACCCGCAATCGAGTTTTCTGATCGTGGATTATTAACAGAAAAGCCGTAAATAGCAACTTTGGCACGGGTAAGGGCAACATATAAAAGATTTATATTATCAAGGTAAACAGAGTATTTTTCTTCCTTATAATATTCTGCAAAAATTGTGTTGGATAATTCCTTGCCATACCTTATGGGAACTATTCCAAGTTCATTAAAAGGAGGTTCAGAAGGTTTAACCCACAACACAGGCTGTTTGGAAGGTATATGATCAAGATTCCAGGATAGAAATGGCAGGATCACCACTTTAAATTCAAGGCCTTTGGATTTATGAATTGTAAGAATTCTCATTGCTTGCTGGTTTCCGGGAAGCACTACTGATTTCTTTTTACCGGTTATCTTCCACCAGTCGAGAAAAGATTGAATATCCGAATTCTTATTCCCGGTAAAACTTACTACATAATCCTGAAAAGTATTAAGATAGGCTACATTCCACGAATATTCTCCCAAACCAAAAAAACAAATGATTCCTTCAATTGCCTCAAATAAAGGCATTTGTTTGATCTGTTCAAGTAAGTGTTTATAACCTTCAGGAAAATAATTCCGCGACCCTTCTATAAGATTATCGCTGATGAGGGTGGCTTTATCTGCATTTTCATTTCCGGTTGCAAGAAGGTAGAATCTTAACATTGCTGCCCTGCTTATCATATCTGAAGGGTTATTAACTACCGAAATGACTGCGATCAGGAAATTTATAACATGGGAATTTGACAGCAAAAGAGAATCGTTTGAGACGACATTATAGTTATAAATCTTACGACGTTGCTCATGACAATTATTTGAATAATCGATAATCGTCTTCAATACACTGGCACCCTCCTTCCCGTCTCTCACAATTATTCCGATATCTGATGCAGAATAGCCTTTATCCTGAAATGATTCCAGGATAGCGGGAATTCGTTCAAGAACAGTATCCTGCCAGTTTTTCTCCTTTTCATTTTCGATGAATTCAAGTCTGACATATCCACCTGGCTTTGTTCCGGGATCCGTCTGCACTGCCTCAGAATATAGTTTTTTAAAACTCACGGGCAGAGCCTCGTTGGTAAGAGTCTGATCAACCTGTTCAGGAATGATTGTAAACAATGTATTATTGAACTGTATGATGTTAGAAAAGCTCCTCCAGTTTGTTTTTAATGGCCGACTGGTAATACGGTCATTGTCCACCATGCCATCGAGTTCCACTCCAAGTATTTGCCAGTCGCTGTTTCTCCACCTGTAGATTGACTGTTTGACATCACCGACAACCAGATTATCAAAGCCTTCTGCCATACTGTTTTCGATCAACGGCCGGAAATTATTCCATTGTATTGTTGAAGTGTCCTGAAATTCGTCAATCATGTAATTTTCGTACCTGTTCCCAACCTTTTCATAGATAAAGGGAGACTGATCTCCCATAGTAATAAGGTTAAGAAGCTCACCTGCATCAGAAAGAAGAAAACTGTTTTCCGATGTCGTTATTTTATGAACATTATACGACACATCCGATAAAATGCCCAGCGCAAAAATGTTTAAAAGTACGGCCTTTGCACTATTGTAAGCAATTATATTTTCATCGTAAAAATTAAGTGCTTCTCTAAGTATATTTTCCAGTCCATCGTTAATTGCGGCCATTAGCTGCGGTGCAGCCGCTCCGGTTGACCAGCGGGGCGGATCTTTCATTACCTCACGAACATAACTGTTTGGTACAGGAATTATACCACCGGCAAGTGATCTTATGAACTTAGGCACTCCCTGTGCCTTGTGGTAGAACATATCATCAGTAAGTTCAAAAGTGGAGAATATCATCATGGCGATATTCCCGTATTCAACCATCTTCTTTTCAAATGAAGAGGATACTGATTTAATTTTTTCTATATAACCGAGAAGGAATTTTTTATTTTCAAGATTGGACCTTTCAGAGTTTGAGAGTATCTTAAATTTTTCTTTAAATATTTCTCCAGCCAGAGTTACAATTCCGGCTTTCAGATTCCATGTTTTCTCTTCATCAATATTGGATAAAGCATAAGTAGTCAGCCAGTTCTTCAGTTGAACATCGTCTGATGCGGAAGCTATCATTTCATCTACTGCAGAAGATAGTATTTCACTATGATCCAACTCGATATTAAATCCGGAATGAAGTCCTGCCTCCCTTGCGAAAGCCCTAAGTACTTTCTGAAAAAAACTATCAATTGTTGTTACAGAGAACCTTGAAAAATCATGCAGAATTGAATTCAGAATCTCCTTTGCCTCATTCCTTATCCATTCTTCGGTTTTGCCTGTTTCTTTTATCAATCCCCCGAGGTATTCAGAGTTTTCGCCAACAGCCAGCTTTTGAAGGTTATCAAGGATCCTCGATTTCATTTCTGCTGTGGCTTTGTTGGTAAACGTCACTGCAAGAATCCTTCTGTAGCTGAACCTCGATGTGAAAAGGGTTGTAAGGTAAATACCCGTAAGTTTGTAGGTTTTACCAGATCCTGCCGAGGCGCTGTATATCGTTAGTGTACCTTTTCCCATCATTGGTAAAATTATCTAAATTAAATCTGTAAATGCAATTTGGATACTTAATAAATTTCAGATTGAAAGACAAAAGTATAAGAAAAGTGTCTCTGGCTTTCTTAATTTATTTTTCAAAGAAAATTCTTAACATTTATCTTGTGCCTTTTGTCTTTTATCTTTTAATTATCTTTGCGCCGTGAAAAAGAAAGTAGTAGTTGGTTTATCAGGCGGGGTGGACTCCAGTGTGGCGGCATGGGTTCTGAAGGAACAGGGATTTGAAGTTACCGGCCTGTTTATGAAGAACTGGCATGACACAACAGGATTGATCCAGAGTGAGTGCCATTGGGAAGATGATCTAATGTTTGCGGAAATGGTTGCAAAAAAGATTGGAATAGCTTTTCACCAGGTTGATCTCAGCGGACCATACCGTGAGAGAGTTGTTGATTATATGTTCGCTGAATATGAAAAAGGACGTACTCCGAATCCTGATGTACTCTGTAACCGCGAGATAAAATTCGATTCATTTGCTGATGAGGCCCGGAAGTTAGGCGGCGATTTCGTGGCCACGGGCCATTATTGCCGTAAGGATGAACTTAAGACAAATGATAAAACTATTTACAGGCTCCTCGCCGGTGCCGACAATAATAAGGACCAGAGTTATTTCCTTTGCCAGGTAAGTCAGAAACAACTTGCCACGGCATTATTCCCGATCGGGAACCTTACAAAGCCCGAAGTAAGGCAGATAGCTGAAAAACTTGGGCTCGCAACAGCGCAACGCAAAGATTCACAGGGGATCTGTTTTGTTGGAAAAGTGCATTTACCCACTTTTCTGCAGCAGAAACTGCAGGCAAAAAAGGGAAATATAATTGAAATAAAAGATCCGAAATTATTCCCTGACCTGTCAGAAGGATTGCCGGAAAAAGGCTTGACGGAAAAGTTACTTTCTGAACTCACAGATCCATTTCAATATAAAGCCTCGGATGGAGAGGTTATAGGAACACACAACGGAGCTCATTTCTTTACAATTGGACAGAGAAAGGGCATGAACGTCGGCGGGCATAAAGAAGCGCTTTTTGTGATTGCTACCGATGTAGTGAATAATATTGTCTATGTGGGTGAAGGTCAGGAACACCCGGGCCTGAACCGTAAAGGACTGTTTATCAGGAAAGAAGAAATACACTGGATCAGGACGGATATTCCAATGGTTAATGGAGAAATTCGCGACTATATGGTTAGAATAAGGTACCGTCAACCACTTCAGATAGCACGTCTATTCTGCACTGATAATGGAATATATATCATATTCGATAAACTTCAGCGGGGTATTACCCCCGGCCAGTTTGCGGCCTGGTATTACGGCGATGAAGTTATCGGGTCGGGTGTAATAGATAAGTAACGCCATAACGGCGCAATGGAACAGCAGCGCAAAGATGTAATGGCCAGAAGACACAAGTTATATTAAGATAAATCTAAACAGAAGATTTACGTTTGGGTCCGGAATTATGACCAGATCATTCTCAGAGCTAATTACAGTTTTAGTAATCTTTTCTTTTACCGGGATACTAATAGTTTTTTCTGATGATGAATCTTTAATCAGTAATTCGAGATTGAATATAAAAAGATGTTCCTGCTTTTGCTCAATAATTACTTCAACTGTTCCTTTTTTCTTCCCGGGCTCATGCCAGATTCTTAGCTCCGGCTGACCACCCTGATAAATCCATTGCTTAAAAAACTGCTCAAGATTTCTACCGCTCACTTCCTCCATAACACTCATAAAATCATTTGTGAGAGCATTGGAATTATAAAAACGTTTATAGTACAACTGAAGTCCAATCAGAAAATTTTTATCACCCACTTCATGTCTGAGCATATGCAGCACCCAGGCTCCTTTCTGATAAGAATTGACACTAAGAAGATCCATCAGGTTAACTATTGTTGTATCGATAACAGGTTTTGAATTTTTTTCATAATATTTTAAAACTCTTGCCCTGGTTGATTTCATATCAGATTTAAGTCTGCCGCTTCCCTGGGTCGATTCAAAATACATTGAAGTAAGATAAGTTGCAAATCCTTCGCTTAGCCATACATGATGCCAGTCGGCCTCGGTTACACAATCGCCAAACCACTGATGCGCAATCTCATGGGCAATAAGTCCTTCAGCTGTACCTGATCCTGTCACGGAGCTTTCAGAATAAAAGATTGTGCCTGCGTTCTCAAGACCACCATAAATTGTTTTTGATTGAACATTCGCAAGTTTTGGGTAAGGAAACTTTCCGATAATACTGCTGTAATAAATCAATGGTTTAACAGCTACTGAATAATCAGAAAAACCCGCGGAACGATTTTCAGGATAAACCCATGACCAGACCGGTACATTTTCGGGTGTTCCTGACAATTGGACAGCAAATCGGGCTGCTCCAAAAGCCATCACCTTGGTTGCCAGAGGAACTGATTCTCTCCAATGTGTAATTTTCATATTTCCGGTCAGATCGGACTCTTCAATCATATTACCATTTGCAACTACTTTATAAACATCAGGCGCTGTAATTATAAAATCAACTGATGCTTTGTCGTAAGGATGATCGGTACAAGGAAGGTAATTATGAGCTCTGTCCGGCCAGTTGTCGGCAAAAAAGACCCGGTTGCCAAATTTATTTTTAGAAATAATCAAACCATCAACTGGAATCCCATTATAATTAATAACAAGTTCCAATGTATCATTTCTATTTACTGCATCTCTGAAGTATATTGTTAATCTGTCATTTACATGTCTCCATTTTGTTTCTTTTGAATTCATTGATACACCAGTGACTTCCATACCCTTTCCTTCACTGTTTCTATTTTTAAGATCAAAAGAGATTGAATCGGCAATATTTAAGATTTTTACTTTTATCAAAGTTTTTCCCACAATCCGGTTTGTTGAATCATTTAGCGCAATTGAAAAGTCATAATGAAGTACATCTGCATTGAAATTACGGGGATATTTGTCAATTCCTGAGACAACAGGAATTACCAGGAACAAAAGAAAAAAACAACAAACATTTCTCATATGGAATCGTACTTTTTTCAAATCAAACTTACATAATATACGGGCACTATTACAAGAAAATAATTTCCTCTTTAATTAACTGTTGATATATTGTTTCTTTGCCTGCTGACAACGAAGACCCCTGTAAATATCAGTAAAGCAGATATAACCATTACAAGATCAATATGATCCTGTCCCATGAGTGAAGCAAGATATGCGGCAATTATTGGCTGGGTATAAGTATAAGTGCTCACAATTGTGGGGCTTAGCCGTCTGAGTCCGAATGAAAGAAGAAGATATCCCAGGAATGTGGCAAATACTACAACAAAGCCGATTTCGAGCCAGGCAGTCACAGGAATGGATGACCAATTCATTGTACTCCACTGGCTGTATCCCAAGGGTATATTAGTGAACATTCCGAAGAAAAAAGTCCATTTCATAACAGTAACAGGGTGATACCTTTCAAGCATCCTTTTAATAATCACCGTGTAGAAGGCCCAGCTCACGTTATTACCCAGGGTGTAAATGTTACCTAAAAAAGTCGAGCTGCCTAAATCAGGAGTTCCATTTTGCAGTATCAGCAGCATTACTCCTGCAAGGCCAATTGCAAGTCCTGTCCCTTTCAGGAACGTGATTTTCTCTTTAAGAATAAGCGCCGCGAATACAAAAGCAAATATCGGATTCGTTGACTGAATTATTGATGAGTTTATAGGAGTTGTGAGACTCAATCCGACCAGGAAGAGAGTCTGGTTTATAACTACACCAAAAAACGAGACGCCAAAAAGGAATAACAGGTCTTTATGTTTAACAGGTTCCTTTGGTATAAAGAGGCTGGTAATCCAGAATAACCCTGCTGTCATTACACTCCTTAATGAAACAAGAGCAAACGGTTTGATATAGTCAGGCATTACTGCTTTAGCTATAGAGTAATTAAGGCCATAAATAATATTTGCGGCAAGCAGTGAAAGATGTGCCCAGGTTTTTATCCGGCTCTTATGCATATTCAGAAATTGAGGGGCAAAAGTAGTAAAAGCAGGTGAACCTGCAAATCGATTTATAGCGATGCTTAAAAACAAAAGATTTTTGGATATATTTGAAAAAAACTGAGATGGAAAAGATATCTGTAATAAGTGGAGGTACGAGCGGACTTGGATTGGAAATTGCCATAATCCTCTTAAAATCGGGGAAAAATGTAATGATCCTTGGACGAAACAGTGAGAAGTTAGCTTCAGTTTCTGCCAGACTAAAGAAATTGGCAAAAAACAATATAGCCGAAATATTATTCTGCAACATTGGCAAAGAAAAAGATGTGCAGAATGTTGGTGATTATCTGAACAAAAATAAATTCTCTGTCGAATATCTTTTCAATAATGCAGGGATGGGGCTTTTCGTCAAAGCAGCTGCATCAACTTCTGCGATGATTGACATGGTTTTTGAAGCCAATCTAAAGGGAATGATTCTTCTGACATCTGAAATCCTCAGGATAACTCCTGAAGAATCAGAGTTGACAATAGTAAATATAATGTCAACCTCCGCGCTACTTGGCAGAGCTGAAGAGACCATTTATTGTGCTGCAAAATGGGGAGCACGAGGTTATACCGAAGCATTGAGAACGGAACTGAAAGGTACAAAACGCAATATCATTGCTGTTTATCCTGGAGGAATGAGAACTGATTTCTGGAAGATTCCCGGCCAAAACCGCGACACAAGTAATTTCATGGATCCAGCTGAGGTTGCAGAAAAAATTGTAAATGCCGTCCTTGTAACTGATAAGCTGTTTGTTACGGATATTACGATCAACAGGAAAAAATAGTTGTCTTGATGCTTTGCTGTCTTGATGCTTTGCCGTCTAAACGCTTCGCTGTCTTAACGCTTTGCTGTCTTAACGCTTTGCTGTCTTGATGCTTCGTTGAAGTGCATAAAAACTTAAAAGACAGCCCAAAGGGCGTAAAGACTTAAGAGACAACCCGAAGGGCATTACGACAACCTGTTTTTATAATCTTCGTATCCGAATTCCCTGATTAATCTGAATTTATTATCCCTGGTCCAGATACCGATTGATGGGTGGTGAACACCATTAAATGTAGTCGTTTTCACCATGGTATAATGTATCATATCCAAGAATATAATCCTGTCTCCTGGTTTAAGTTCACTATCAAATGACCACTCCCCCATCACGTCGCCTGACAGACAGGAGTTACCCCCAATCCTGTAGGTGGGTTTACCGGTAACAGCATCAGTTGCACCAGCAATCTGTGGTTTATATGGCATCTCAAGACAGTCGGGCATATGGGCCGTAAATGAAACATCGAGAATTGCTGTCTTAATCCCTTTATTTTCAACTATATCTTCAACTGTTGCAACAAGTTCTCCTGTTTCCCATGCAAATGCGCTTCCGGGTTCGAGTATAACATGAAGACCAGTTTTTTTTCTGAATTTTATAAGAATATTTATAAGATGGTCAATGTCGTAATTTTGTCTGGTAATCAGATGCCCCCCACCCATATTGATCCACTTTAGTTTTGGAAAATACTTGCCGAACTTCGTTTCAACAATTTCCAGAACTTTTTCAAGCGCATATGAATCAGATTCGAACAGAACGTGAAAATGAAGTCCCTCGATTCCGTCAGGCAAACCATTCTTAAGATCATCGGCAATTACTCCAAGTCGCGATCCGGGAGAACAGGGATTATAAATTCCATGGCTCACTTCAGAATATTCGGGGTTTATTCTGATTCCAGCGGAAACGTAATCTGGATACTTTTTCAATTCAGAAGAATATTTCCGGTATTGCGAAAGAGAGTTAAAAGTTACATGAGAACTGTACTTGAGAAATGATTTGAAATCAGCTTCCTTATATACAGGCGAATATGTGTGGGCCGGTGATCCTATCTCCTCTGAACAAAGACGTGCTTCATCAACTGAGCTTGCCGCGGCGCCTGCAACATATTCCCTGAGAATCGGGAATACGCCCCACATGGCAAATCCTTTGAATGCAAGGATTATTTCAGCCCCTGATTCATCTGATACACGTTTAATAAGTGAGAGGTTCTTACGGAATCTTTCTTCATCAATAACGTAACAAGGAGACGGAATCTTGGAATAATCTATAGACATTTTGAATCGTTATGTTGTTTCTTGCCCTGCGCATTGAGCTCTGTGCTGTGTGCTTTTTTATTAAAGTTCCAGGTTCACATCATGAAGTTCAACCCATGGTAACCCAAGCCGGTTCAGTTCGGCCATAAAGGGATCGGGGTCAAATTCCTCAACATTAAATACTCCGGGCTTTTTCCAGATTCCCTTAAGATACATCATAGCACCAATTGCAGCAGGCACTCCTGTTGTATAACTGACTCCCTGTGAGCCTGTCTCTTTATAAGCTGCCTCGTGACTGCAATTATTATAAACATAATATGTTTTTTCTTTCCCATTCTTAATTCCTTTGATCCGGCACCCAATTGACGTCCAGCCGGTGTAATTTTCACCAAGGCCACCCGGATCAGGAAGTACAGCCTTAAGAAATTGTATAGGGATTATCTCCCTGCCTTCATACATTACAGGTTCAATTCCTGCCATCCCAATATTCTGAATTACACGCAGATGGGTAAGATATTCCTGCCCAAATGTCATCCAGAATCTGGCTCTTTTCAGAGTAGGATAGTTTTTAACAAGCGATTCCAGTTCCTCGTGATATATCAAATATGACTCTTTGGGGCCAATGTCAGGATAGTTCAGGGGTTTATGAATTTCATGAGGTTTTGTTACAACCCACTTGCCGTTATCCCAGTATTTACCTTTCTGAGTAACTTCTCTGATATTAATTTCAGGGTTAAAATTTGTTGCAAAAGGTTTCCCATGATCTCCTGCATTACAATCCACAATATCGAGATAATGCAATTCATCAAAATGGTGTTTGGCGGCATAAGCTGTGTAGATTGAGGTTACCCCCGGATCGAATCCACAACCTAGAATAGCAGTTATCCCTGCTTTCTTATACCTGTCCATATATGCCCACTGCCAGCCATATTCATACTTTGCCTCTTCAAGAGGTTCATAGTTTGCAGTATCAAGGTAAGCTACTCCTGTTTCAAGACAAGCATTCATTATATGCAGATCCTGATATGGTAAAGCCACATTTACAACAATATCCGGATTGAATGATTTGATCAGCCTTACCAGTTGAGGTACATTATCTGCATCAACCTGAGCAGTTTTAATCCGGTCCTTTCCTATTTTAGCGGCAATAGCATCGCACTTGGACTTTGTTCGACTGGCTAACATTATTTCTGTAAAAACATCCGGCAGTGAAGCCATTTTATGAACCACAACAGTTCCGACTCCTCCGGCACCTATAACTAAGACTTTTCCCATAAATGCAATATATTAACAGGTTTGTTATAACTCTTGAATCCGGCATAGATAAAATAAATCTATTTTCACTCCGGAATATCATCAAAAAAGCTGATCCAAATATAAGACATAAAAATGACCCATCAATGGATATTCGGCAGGCAGCCCGACAAAAACTTATTACCCACGGAGTTACGCAGAGGAGCCAGTAATGATTAAAGATAGTAGGTCTGATTTATACTTCATTAAAGTTTAATCAGAACAATGCTAAATCTGTTTATATTTGTATCCTGAATTTTCCGAACCTGACTATGAAGCTTATCAACCCTTTGCTGATCCTTCGGATACTAAGTACGGTTCTCCTGTTAGAGACAATTGCGTATTTGTTTTGCCTTCCTGTTGCATATATTTATAAGGAAGCGCCGGCTCCATTTTACTGGTCAGCGGCAATAACTATAGCCTTGTCTTTTTTTTGTTATCTCTTCTCAAGGAAAGCCGATCCCGATAAATTCAGCAACAGGGATGGATATCTGTCTGTCACAATATCATGGGTTCTCTTTTCTGTTTTAGGGGTATTGCCATATATAATAAGCGGAACCATACCATCATTTATTAATGCTTTTTTTGAATCAACCTCAGGATTTTCCACAACCGGATCATCAATATTAACAGATGTTGAAGCGCTGCCATATTCAATACTATTCTGGCGAAGTCTGACGCACTGGGTCGGGGGAATCGGAATAATAATACTGCTAATAATAGTTCTTCCATCGCTTAAGGTTACCGGGTATCAGCTATTCAGTCTTGAATCATCGATGAAAGAAAAGATTCATCCAAAAACCAAAGGGATTGGATTCAGAATATTACTTATATACCTGGCACTTACCATTGCTGAAATAATTCTTCTGAGCCTGGGTGATATGAATCTATTTGACAGTATTTGTCATTCTTTTGGTACTGTAGCCACAGGAGGTTTTTCTACCAAGAACCTAAGCCTCATGTACTACTCGCCTTATAGTCAGTACATTGTAATGATATTTATGTTCCTTGCAGGCACTAGCCAGGTTATTTATTACTACCTTATAAAATTCAATTTCAAAAAGGTGAAACAGAATGAGGAACTATCGTTCTATATTGCTGTTGTGATAATGGCAGGCGCAATAGCAACAATAATTCTTCTCGCAAATTCAACCGGAACATTTGAGGAATCATTCCGGGCCGGCTATTTTCAGGTTATATCAATTATAACATGTACCGGGTTTGCATCAGCCAATTATACTCTCTGGCCCGTATCAGCCGGTTTGCTTATCTTTCTTCTTATGTTCGCAGGTGGAAGTACCGGTTCCACAAGTGGAGGAATAAAGATGGCCAGACATTTGATTGTAATTAAAAATATCAGGAATGTCTTTCATAAACTTAACCATCCTAAATCAATTACTTTCATAAAATTAAATGGTAAAAGCGTTGGGGAAAGTACAAATATCTCAATCCTGTCATTTGTTGTCTTATATCTTTTCATTTTTATGCTCGGAACCATATTTGTTGTGGCAACAGGTGTCGATCCGGTATCAGCCTCAAGTTCCGTAGCTACTTGTATGGCAGGAATCGGACCAGGCTTAGGCACCGTTGGGCCCATGAGTAATTTTGCTCATATCCCTGAAGCGGGTAAGGTTATTCTGAGTCTGCTTATGATAATCGGAAGACTTGAAATTATAACTGTCTTCACAATCTTTACCAGGACTTTCTGGAAGATTTAGGAAAAACTGAGAGACTGAGACACAGGCAATTAATATAGTGTTATTTAGCTCCCTGAGTTTAAAAACCTGCTGACATCTTCAAGGTTTTCAGGAGTTCCCACATCGTACCAGTAACCTTCATCCCGTCTCAGAGTGTAAATATTATGCTTTTCAGCAAGTTTCAGATATAGATCTGTGAACGAATAGATCCCCTCATACATATATTCAAACATCTCAGGTTCTGCAATATGCATACTTGAAAATGCAATTTCCGTAAGCTCCTCTTCTGTATTTACTGAAAGTATCTGCCGGCCTGTGGATATGTTTCGCCAACCTCTGATCAAACCATCATTATTAATAAGATAGAATCTTTTTCCCGGGCGTTTCCTCACTGCAAGTGTAGCCAGGCCCTTCTTTTCAAGATGAAATCGATATAAAGCAGAAAGATCAAAATCAGAAATTATATCAACATTATAAAGAAGGAAAGGGCGTTTGTCAAAAAATCCCCTGGCTTTATACAATCCTCCTGCATTTTCCAGAAGTTTATCCCTTTCATCAGAAACGGAAACAGTGAATCCTTTTTTATTTAGTCTGCTAACCTCCTCTTCAACCATATCTGCAAAATGGTGAACATTTATAATTATATCATTAAATCCGTATGAGGAACATTTTTCAACTGCCAGCTGAAGTGCAGTCTTTCCATTGATATCAACGAGAGCCTTGGGAATATTTTCTGTTATTTTCCCAAGCCGCGTACCCAGTCCTGCCGCAAATATCATTGCTTTCATTAATTTATATATTAGCCGTTTGCCCTCAAATTTTGAATAATGAATATAAAATATTAATTAAACGATTTATCCTGATCGAGCTCGATATATATATTTAACCCGGGGATTAACCGGACAGTCTGAAATAACTCTGTTAACTGAACAGGCAGCTGCTCTGATTCAATTAGCTCAATTAATAGCTTAACAGCTGGTACGATGCTTCCGGTAAATGTCGGCTTCTTTTCATACAAGCCCCTGAATCCGAATGCTCCAAGTGCCTGCATGAGCCGAATCATGCTGAATCCGGCAAAATATCCCTTATACGTGTTTTTATTTTCTCCTGATTCTGAACAGAAATTATCAATGTGATATTCAAGAAGATCCTGACGGGTATTTTGCGGTATATGTGCTTTCGCATCATAAAGTAATGAAGCAACATCATATTGCGGGGCTCCTTTCCTGCCGCCCTGGTAATCTATGAACCATGGTTCTCCTTCAACTATCATTACATTAGCCGATTGAAAGTCACGGTAAAGAAAATAATCCTGCCCCGTTTCAAGGAGAAAATCAGCCAGAAGGTTAAAATCGTGCTCAAGTCTCTTTTCACTAAATGGAACAGCAATCAGTTTTAGAAACATGTATTTAAAATAATTCATGTCCCACATCATCGATTGCCTGTCGAAGCTTCTATGCGGGTAACATAAGTCAAGGTTCAACCCATCAATTCCATTAATCTGAAAACGTATTAGCTTGTCAAGAACTTTCCGGTAGAATACCTCGGCTTCTTTATCAAATCCGGCTCCGGTTTGTTTCTTTTGAAGCCAGGTAAAAAGGTTCACATCACCCAGATCTTTAAGAAAATAGATATATTTCTCAGGTAAATAGCCAAAGACTTCAGGTACAGGAAGTCCTTTTGAAATAAAATGTTTTGTAAACCCTATAAATGCCTCGTTTTCCTCCGGATTTGGATTATGCGCTCCAATGACACTTTTATCGCCGTCAAAAATTCTGAAATATTTTCTGTCAGATCCTGATTTTGGTAAAGCCGTTATGTTAAGATCCGAATCTCCAAATAACTCTCGGTAGCCTTCTGATATAATGTCTATCTCACTCATTACCTTGTTATTGTCTATTGTCTATTGTCTATCGTCTATTGTCTTGCAGTCTTGCAGTCTTGCAGTCTTTTACTTTTTACTTTTGCATTTTGCATTCCTGCCTGCCCGTAGGCATTTTGCATTCTTACTTTTGTCTTTTTACTTTTGTCTTTTATCTTTTTACTTTTAAAGTCTTATCATAATTTTCTTCCTGTAGAGTATAAGCGCAACAATCCAGATAAGCAACATCTGTATTACTGCGAACATCAGGCTCCCGTTAAGGTTGCCGGCAAGTGGTACACACGCTTTTGTATAAAACCAATCATAAAGACTGATTTTTCCGATACCTGAATGAATCTGAATAAAAAGCATTAGTCTGGTCCAGATCCCGGACAGAAAATAGACGAAAAGTGCGTTTGTTCCGAAAACCATAAAAAATGCCCCCCAGATCTGGAACATTATAACGTCGGCTATCAGGTATATTATTGCCAGTACTGTCATTGCCAGGCCAGCAGTATATAATACATAGGAACTTGACCATAAAGGTTTATTTAATGGAAATATCATATTCCATAAATAACCCAGACCAAAGGCTGCAACACCAAATAATAAAAGTTTCAATACAGTTTTCCCACTTGCTGAACCCTGTGCTACCATCCCACCGATAAAATATCCGATTATCACAGTGCAGACAGATGTAATTGTGCTCAGCAATCCTTCGGGTTCAAATGGGATACCAAATCCAGTATACATATGATTTTTTCCAAGGATGGCCAGGTCTGTTTTAAGTGCAAAATTTCCTCCAAGGCTAAAAGGGTCCGTTCCTCCTAAAAATGCCAATAATCCCCAGTAAACCAGCAATAACACAGCAATTACAATCCAAAGATATTCGCGCCTTACAGCCAGGCATATGATGGCGCCTATACCATAAGCCAGCGCAATACGCTGTAAAACGCCCATTATTCTCAGAGTGTCATAATTTCTTCCGAAATATGGAAAGATATTCAGGAACAAACCGATCGCGAAAATTGACACCATCCGCCTGAATATTCTTAAAAAAGAGTTCCAGTTGAGCTCACTTCCGTATTTTTTGAGAGAGAAAAAAGTTGACACGCCTACAATAAAGAGGAAAAACGGGAATACAAGGTCGGTTGGGGTACACCCATCCCAGTTTGAATGTCTAAGAGGTGGATAGACATATTCCCAGCTCCCCGGAGTATTTACTATTATCATGAACGCGACGGTCAATCCCCTGAAGATATCAAGAGAAACCAATCTGCCACTGCTTTTTGCCATAGATGATTACAAATTATATTTTGTAAAAATAATAATTAAAGCCGATTTTAATTGGTTACGGGCAATATCGCAGATTAACAATAAAGATCTTCAATTATCGTATCAATCTACGGAAAGGATTATAATATTTTCATATTTTAAAATGTTACTTTTGGGAAGAATATAAAGATTAAATTTTTTAATTAATTTCAATTAAATTACTCAGGGTCATGAATTTAGTTAAGTCCGTATTAGTATTTTTGTTCTTGTCAATTTCAGTTTCATTTTCAACTAATATTGAAACAGCTGCCCAACAGGCAGATCCTCCATTCCTGAAATACATGAACCAGCCCTGGGTCGATTCAGTTATGAATACGCTGACTCTCGAACAACAGATAGGTCAATGTATCTGGATTGCAGGGTATTCCAACCGGGATATTTCACACGAAGTTGAGGTTTCTGATATTATCAGGAAATATGGTGTAGGAGGTATTGTATTTTTTCAGGGAACCGCTGAAAAACAGGCTGAACTTACCAATTACTACCAGAGCATATCAAAAGTACCCCTGCTTATTACACTCGATGCTGAGTGGGGTGTTGGAATGAGACTTGATAATGTTGAGAAATTTCCTTTTCAGATGACCCTGGGAGCAATAAAAAATGACTCCCTCATATATCAGTTCGGTAAGGCAGTGGCCCTTCAGTTTAAAAGACTGGGTATGCAAATGAATCTTGCCCCTGTTGCTGACATTAATATCAATGCAGCAAATCCGGTTATCAATTACAGATCATTTGGTGAGAACAGGGAAAATGTTGCCGTGAAAACCACATTATATATGAAAGGAATGCAGGATAACGGCGTTCTGGCTACCGGAAAACACTTCCCGGGCCATGGTGATACAAATGTTGATTCACATCTTGATCTTCCGGTAATTACACATTCCAGGGCCAGGCTGGATAGTATTGAACTATATCCCTTTCGCAGACTGATAAATGAAGGTATCGGCAGTATAATGACAGCCCACCTCCACCTGCCATCACTCGATACTACCTCGGGACTTCCATCAACTCTCTCTCCGGTTATAATTAAGGGTCTGCTTAAAAATGATCTCGGGTTCAGAGGACTTGTAATTACTGATGCAATGAATATGCAGGCAGTTACCAAATACTTTAAACCAGGTGAAGCTGATGCAAAAGCACTTGAGGGAGGAAACGACGTGGCTGAGTTTGTGACTGACATTGAAGCAACAATCAGAGAAACGAAAAACTATATTTCACTGAAAAAACTGACCACAGAGGAAATTGCCCTGAAATGCCGGAAGATTCTCGCGATGAAATACTGGTCGGGATTGAATAGACTTCAGCCTGTAAAAAAAGAAAGCATTGTCATGGAACTTTCTCCTGCATCTAATAAGGCTTTAATTCGTGAACTTTATGCCAATGCATTGACTGTTCTGAATAATAATCAGGATCTGCTTCCGATAAAAAATCTTCAGAATATAAGAATTGCAACAATCGCGATCAACCGAAACGGACTTTCATCATTCCAGCAAAGAATAGAAAAGTATCATCCTGCTGACAATTATTTTCTGAATACTTCCGACACTGCTGCCTGCACTAAGCTCTTAAAAAAACTTCCGGATTATGATATTGTCATTACCGGAGTTTTCGGTTTGGACCAGAGACCAAATATGGATTTCGGGATTGATCAGAAATTAATCAATTTCCTTGACAGTCTAAAGGGCAGTTACAGGTCAGTAATAACCTGGTTTGGAAACCCTTATGGAATTGACAGAATGAAATCGCTTCAGAAAGCAGATGCCCTGGTTCTTGCCTATCAGGAGAATGAATATACACAGGATCTGTCAGCCCAGCTTATCTTCGGAGGTATCGGATCAACAGGAAATCTTCCTGTAACAATAAATGAGAAATGGCCCTATGGCTTCGGTATCATGACCCAGGGAAATATCAGGTTACAGTACGGCCTGCCTGAAAATGCCGGTATGTCATCAGAAATCCTTAACAGGAAGATTGATTCCATTGTAGATATTGGACTGACAGCCAGAGCATTTCCGGGATGTGAGGTTATGATTGCAAGAAAAGGCATAGTTGTTTTTCATAAAACATATGGTTATCAGACATATGATAACAGGATCCACGTGCAGGAAGATGATCTTTATGATCTTGCATCGGTTACCAAGATTTCTTCCACACTTGCCGGATTAATGCTTCTTAACACGGAAGGAAAGTTTTCACCTGATGAAACTTTAGGTTATTACCTCCCCGATTTCAGAAAAACCAATAAGGGAAATATAGGCATGAGAGATTTTCTCACCCACCAGGCAGGACTTACTCCTTATATACAATTCTGGAAAGAAACTATAAATAAGAACGGAAAGTTTAAGCGGAGAATATTCAGTACGGGGTATTCACAGAGATATCCGTTAGAAGTTGCATCCGGCCTTTATATAAACAAGAACTACAGGAAGAAGATGTTCAAAGAAATTAAGAAAAGCCCGCTTGGTGAAAAGAAGTACGTTTATTCTGATCTTACATTTATTATTGCTCCGGAAATAATTGAAAAACTAACGGGGCAGAAATGGTCCGATTATGTAACTACAAATATATACAACAAGATTGGAGCCTTTGATATCGGGTTTAACCCATACCGGAAATATAATCCTGACCGGATTGTTCCAACTGAGTATGATTCGCTGTTCAGAAAGCAGCAATTGCATGGCACAGTTCATGATGAAGGAGCAGCGATGCTGGGTGGCATTTCCGGGCATGCAGGACTCTTCGCCACTGCAAATGATCTGATGAAACTTATGGAGCTATATAGAAGAATGGGAGAATATGGCGGGGAACAACTGATAGGCAGAGATGTTATGAAGGAGTATTCCAGGGTACAATTTCCTGAGAACAAAAACAGAAGAGGACT
Organism: Bacteroidales bacterium; assembly: GCA_025358455.1. Classification (GTDB taxonomy): domain Bacteria; phylum Bacteroidota; class Bacteroidia; order Bacteroidales; family VadinHA17; genus LD21. Next base: position 6,642 of record JANYJP010000127.1, on the reverse strand, counting down.
TGGTTTTGACAAGCCGCTTCCTGATAACTCCCAACTTTCAGAAAGCGATGCATACCCTGCTAAAAGCGCATCGCCTGAAAGCTTTGGACATTCAGGTTATACCGGTCCATTTGTTTGGGTGGATCCGGTAAATGAAATTAGTTATGTGTTTTTATGCAACAGGGTTTTTCCGACCCGAAACAACAATCTGGTTTCTGATTTGAATATAAGATCGGAAATACTTCAGTCGATATACGATTCGATAAAGAAATAGGATGCTAGACTCACGACCCAAGACTAACGGAAAAGTATTATTTAAGTTTTGTAGTGTCTTGTATCAAAACATTTTCCAGAATCTTGTTTATTATTAATAAGAAAGCCAGACTGTATATTACAATCTGGCTTCTGTTTTTGGTGCCCAGAACAAGACTCGAACTTGCACACCCTTGCGAGCACCAGCCCCTCAAGCTGGCGTGTCTACCAATTTCACCATCTGGGCGTAAAATAACTCAGGGTCTCTTGCCCTGTTCTCTGTGCACTATGCACTGCGCCATTTTTGTGCCCAGAACAGGACTCGAACCTGCACATCATTACTGACACTAGTCCCTGAAACTAGCGCGTCTACCAATTTCGCCATCTGGGCGGGTTCGGGAAAAAAATCCCGGGCTACAAAAAAAGAACTTGCCGCATAATAATTGTTCACAGCGGGTGCAAAAGTAAAAAATTTTTATCAATAGGCAATAGGTCAAAATGGATTTATCAAATTAATTAATATACGGTATTTGGTGTGCTTTGCGATGCTAATATCTGAAATTTACCAATATTTTACCGTTTGAATTACAACCAGAAATCCCATTTTTATAAAAACAGTTTTCTTCATTTTTCATCGTTTTTATTGAAACTATTAGATTTTTTATATGTTAACAAAAAATACACCAATTAAATGTTCCGTATTGATTAAAAGTATATTTTTGCCCACAGAATCAGAATAAATGGTTAAACAGAGTAATAATTTATTAAAGTGTATTAAGCACCTTTATAACAGGTCCTCATTATCTTTTTGCAATTAGATGAAGAATCAAGATAGCCGGACCTGCAAAGTGATGCAGGTTTTTTTTTAAAAAAGAAGACAGGTATGAAAATAATGAAATTCGGAGGTACCTCAGTAGGAAATCCCGACAGGATGAGAGCTCTGATACCATTAATCAGTGACGATGAAAGGAAAATTGTGGTATTGTCAGCTATGGCGGGTACTACGAACAGCCTGGTAGAGATTACCAACCTTTTATACGCAGACAATATCAATGAGGCTTCATTAAAAAATGAAGCTTTAAGAAAAACATATCACCAGGTTACAGAGGAACTCTATTCAACGGATACCTTTAAGAAATCGGGGCATGAACTTATCGATTCTCACTTTGAATATATCAGGAATTTTACGCTGAGGGTATTTACCAAACTTCAGGAAAAAGCTATTCTCGCACAGGGAGAACTCATTTCAACCTCATTATTTCACCTTCTTCTTCAGGAATCAAATATAAAATCAATTCTACTGCCCGCTTTAAGTTTTATGAGAGTTGACAAAGACGGGGAACCTGATTCATTCTATATTGAAGAAAACATTAAAAGAGAATTAAAAAACTATTCATCAGATAATCTTATTATTACTCAGGGTTTTATATGTCGGAATGCTTATGGAGAAATAGATAACCTGAAGCGTGGAGGCAGCGATTTTACAGCATCAATTATTGGAGCAGCTATAAACGCTACAGAAATTCAGATATGGACAGATATTAATGGTTTCCATAATAACGACCCACGATTTGTTGAAAACACAAGTGTGATAAGAGAACTGTCGTTCGATGAAGCTGCTGAACTTGCGTATTTTGGAGCAAAGATACTACACCCTTCAAGTGTAAATCCTGCCAGGGAGAAGAATATACCTGTCAGGCTTAAAAACACTATGGATCCTGAGGATGCAGGTACTCTTATTACATCAACATCAGTACTTCAGGATTACAAAGCTGTGGCTGCAAAAGACGGGATTTCTGTGCTGAGAATCAGATCTGACAGGATGCTCATGGCATACGGATTCATTCGCAAAGTATTTGAAATATTTGAAGCTTACCGTACTCCTATCGATATGATAACGACTTCCGAGGTCGCTGTTTCTATAACAATAGATAATCCCGTATCGTTAAAACAGATTGCCAAGGACCTTACAGAACTTGGTACTGTGGAGGTTGAGGAAAATCAGACAATCGTCTGTATTGTCGGGGACTTCCGTACTGAACGTACCGGCTCTGCTCCTGAGATATTTGAAGCACTGAATACAATACCTTTAAAAATGATCTCTTACGGTGGAAGTCCGAACAGTCTTTCACTACTTATTGATACATCCAACAAAATTGAAGCATTGAGATTACTCAGCAAACACCTTTTTAATTAGTAAAATGATTAATAACATAAAACTCGACAAATTCCGGGATATTGAAACTCCATTTTATTACTATGACCTTGATATTCTAAGGTGCACTCTTGATCTGGTTAAGAAAGAATCGGAACTGGCAGGCTATAAGGTACATTATGCAGTAAAAGCAAACGCAAATCCAAGAATCCTGAAAATTATTTCCTCCTATGGTTTTGGTGCTGATTGTGTCAGCTGGAACGAAATTTCCTGTGCCATTTCTGCCGGATTTAAACCTTCAGAAATTGTATTTGCAGGAGTCGGAAAAACAGATAAAGATATTTCTGCAGCGCTCCGTGATAATATTTTTTGTTTCAACTGCGAATCGATGCCTGAAATAGAGGTTATTGATCAGCTTGCTTCGCGGCAGAATAAAACTGCACGTATTGCATTAAGGATAAATCCATATATAGAAGCTCATACGCATAAATATATTACCACCGGAATTGAAGAGAGTAAATTCGGGATCAATACCTGGGAAATTGAAGAGGTGGTTAAAAGAGTATCCTCATTTAATAATGTCAAACTTATCGGAATGCATTTTCACATCGGTTCCCAGATAACCCTGATGTCAGTTTTCAAAAGCCTTTGTACACGAATCAATGAATTGCAGGAATGGTTTACTTCACGAAGCATTCCGCTTGAGATTATTAATGTAGGCGGAGGACTGGGCATTGATTATGAGAATCCGGAAAAAGGTCCCAGGTTCCAGGAGTATTTCTCTTTGTTAAATGAGTTTATTGATGTTCTTCCGGGGCAGATACTACATCTCGAACCCGGCCGTTCAATTATCGGACAATGCGGAAGCCTGATATCAAGAGTTCTGTTTATCAAGAATGGCAGTAATACAATGTTTGCAATTATTGATGCCGGCATGACTGACCTTATCCGGCCTGCCCTCTACCAGGCTCACCATAAAATTGAAAACCTTACATCAAAAGGAAATATCTACAGGTATGATGTTGTAGGGCCGGTGTGTGAATCAGCGGATACTTTTGGAAAATTCATAGAGCTTCCGGAAACTCATCGGGGGGATATTATAGCAATCAGATCTGCAGGAGCTTATGGAGAAGCAATGGCCTCAAGATATAATATGAGGGACCTTGCAAAATCAGTGTTTTCTGACGATCTGTAATGCGTTTCTCCTTTACCGCCCAAATCTGATTCTTTGTCTCTTTGTTTCTTAGTCCTCTTTCGGGATATTTTGTCTGATCTTACTATGTTTTATACCATAGAAGAAATAGATAGCAAATCCGATTACCATCCACACTATAAGCCTTAACCAGGTATCCAAAGGCAAGGCTGCCATCTGAATAAAACATATTGATGCACCGAGGATTGGTACAAGAGGTACCCACGGAGTTCTAAATGGACGCTCAATTTCAGGTTTTGATTTTCTTAAAACCATAACACTGATGCATACAATAATAAATGCCAATAGAGTTCCTATTGAGACTAGCTCCCCAAGGATACTAATTGGTAGTATTCCGGCGATTATCATTGCTACTGTACCGGTTATGATTGTACTTACATAAGGTGTTTTAAATTTAGGATGAACCTTTGAAAATACAGGTGGCAATAATCCATCTTTTGACATTGAGTAAAAAATTCTGGGCTGGCCAAGGAGCATAACAAGTATCACAGAGCTTAATCCTGCAATTGCAGCTATCTTCACAATCGGTCGGAGCCAGAACATTCCCTTCCCCATAGCATCAACACCAACTGCAACAGGATCAGCAACATTTAAAGTTGTATAACTTACTATACCGGTTAAAACTATTGCAACAAGTATGTACAGAACAGTAGAAATACTCAACGACCCAAGGATTCCAATTGGCATATCACGTTGCGGATTCTTAGCTTCCTGTGCAGCAGTTGATACTGCATCGAAACCAATATATGCAAAGAAGATAACTCCGGCACCTCTTAATACTCCGCTTATTCCAAATTTTCCAAACTCATGACTATATGCCTTAAGCCAGCCCCACAAGGAACCATACTGAGAAATGGGTGCAGCTTCAACTTTATTTACAGGAATGAACGGATGCCAGTTCGCTGATTTGATGAACATAAACCCAATAGCAATAAACAGAATTATTACCGACACTTTGGTGATAACCATAACATTATTAAAATTGGCCGATTCACGGATACCTATTACCAACAGTATTGTAAGTACAGCAACAATGAACATTGCAGGAAGATTCAGAACACAGGTCACGTGTGTAAGTGTGGCAACCTGTATGCCTGAAGTAGCCAATGTCTGGGCAAATGCATCGGTAAGCGGCTTCCATCCCATATTTGGAACATCAACCAGTACAGAGCCCACGGCCCCTGTAAACTGCGGCGGTATAAATATATGAAGGTCTTTCAGGAAACTCACTACATAGCCTGACCAACCAACTGCAACAGTTGATGCGGCAAAAAGATATTCGAGGATCAGATCCCAACCGATGATCCATGCCAGAAACTCACCAAGGGTGGCATATGAATATGTATAAGCGCTTCCTGCTATCGGAATCATCGATGCAAACTCCGCGTAGCATAATCCGGCGAAACCACATGCGAGTCCGGAAATAATAAATGATAATACAATACCCGGTCCGGCATATTGTGCGGCTGCCTGCCCTGTAAGAACAAATATCCCGGCACCTATTATAGCTCCGATTCCTAATGTTGTAAGATTCAGCGGAGTCAGAGTTCTTTTTAAACCATCGGACTCCTTTGATTCACTGAATAACTGGGGCAATGGTTTAGTGATAAATAGCCGGCTTTTTGACATATTGTCTGATTAAATATTTGGGATCAAAGTATAATTAATACAAACGTAACTTTTTTTTCAAATAAATTATAAGTGAATCGGGAATCATTTATATTAAATTATTGATTATCCTGTTTGGGGAACATTTTAAATGTATTTTTGGGTTGGAAATAAATCAAGATAACATGCGCAGGTATATACTTTTGTTGATTGCATTAGCTTTACTATCCTGTTCTCCGATCAGGAAATACCAGAATCTCCCTGAGGTTAAGGCATGGGAAAATGATATTCAGAAATTTGAACAACTCGATAAAACTGAAACCTATCCGTATGATGCGATTCTTTTTGCAGGAAGTTCAAGTATAAGGTTATGGACCACTCTTGAAAGAGATATGGCTCCATATCCTATAATTCAGAGAGGATACGGTGGTGCCAACCTAAGCGATTTTGTCGTTTATGCTGACCGTATCTTTGATCCTCACCAGTGCAAGGCAATTGTGCTGTTTATTGCAAATGATATCACTGGTTCAAATCAGGACAAGACACCTGAAGAAGTTGCCTCATTATTCAAAAATGTTCTTAAATCCATCCATAAATTACATCCTGTTACACCTGTTTTCTGGATAGAGATCACCCCTACGGCATCCAGATGGAAAGTATGGCCGGAAATCCAAAAAGCTAATGCGCTGATAAAAGATATTTGTGATAAACAAAGAAATACTTATTTTATAAAAACCGGTTATGCCTTCATGAATGAGAATGGATTACCAAAGGATGAATTATTCAGAGCCGATAAACTACATCTCACTGAAAAGGGATATGAAGTCTGGAAACAGATAATTAAAAAGGAACTGAATAAAGTTTTATTTCCCCACTCTTCGGTTATATAATTCCTGCCAGTTCTCTGTTCCACCATGGTGCGATTGGGAGACACGTTTTAACAGATTCCCCCAGTTGTTTAAACGTTTCAATTCCATTGTGGTGAGATTTGGAGTGACTCCCTGATTAAGAGTCAGGTGCTCTGATATTGTTTCAATTCCATTGTGGTGAGATTGGGAGGGATTCGAGGGTTCGATCCCCTCCGGGCCGACAGCAGTTTCAATTCCATCATGGTGCGATTGGGAGGAGAACGTCCCCTGCTTCCCATCTCGCATTATTTTGTTTCAATTCCATCATGGTGCGATTGGGAGTTATCGAGTATAAATGGAAGGAACTATAAATCACGTGTTTCAATTCCATCATGGTGCGATTGGGAGCCAATCAACCTAAGAAGGTAGTTATCAAGTATATTGTTTCAATTCCATCATGGTGCGATTGGGAGTAAGTTACGCCCCATACCAGGGAATCAATTCTATTGTTTCAATTCCATCATGGTGCGATTGGGAGGAGCCACGCTGTGACATATGCAATAATATTAATTCTGTTTCAATTCCAT
>JANYJP010000109.1 GCA_025358455.1 Bacteroidales bacterium | reverse complement strand
CTGAAGGATTATTATACTATTGACAATGATGGCATCCTTGATGAGGTGAAATCGAAACTTGATTCTCTTACCGATAATAAACAATAATCGTTGTAAGCCACATATAATCAGATAGTAAACAAATGTTTAAGCTAATACGAAATTGATTTGACATGATAAAAAGAAACTTTATTATAACATCCCTAATGGTTTTCTTCATATTGCCCGTTATAGCTCAGGAGAAAAAACAGGAAGTTGTGGTTAAAAGAGAGGTCACACTTTATAACCCTTACAAGCCATCTGTTCCCGAATCTAAAAAGAGGAGTTTTCTTCCTGATATGAGCGACACAATTAAAGTCAAGCCATCTTTTCGTTACGATATAAACACACTTCCCTATCTGCCTGTTTATATGGTCAGCCCTATTAAAGCAGCATCACTTCTTCCGGATCCCTTACCAAAACTTTATAAAAGCTTTGTGAATATAGGGATGGGAAATTATGTTACCCCGCTGGCAGAAATAAGTATAACAAATGAAAGGTCCAGGAAAGGCGCAATAGGGTTTTATGGTCGTCATTTCTCGAGCAGCGGGAAGATAAAACTTGATAATGATAAAAAGGTTTTTGCAGGTTATATGGATAATGATGCCTCTCTCTTCGGGAAGAGATTCTTCAGACAGAATGTTTTAGAAAGCTCCCTGGATCTCCTTCAGAAGAGCAGGTATGCATATGGATATGATCCATTGATAACTGACTATTCCCCTTCCAAAATGGATATCAGAAAAAGTTATCTTAATATCGGGGCAAAAGTCTCTTTATCCTCATCGATAATTGATTCCACAATTTTCTCTTATGATTTTAATCTGCGCTATAATTATTTTTATAATACCCCAAAGCTTAATCAGCATAATTTCGGTTTCAGCGGTATTATGGCAAAATCATTCAATGGATTCTATATAGGCTCGGGTATAGACTATGATTATTACAGAATATCAGATTTGCTCTTATTAAAACCTAAATTTATTACTTCAATAAGTCCGTTTATAAAGAAGAGCAGCGAACAATGGAATTTTAAACTTGGATTTCAGGCATTACTGGAAAGAAATATGACTGAATCTGCAGTTTTACATTTTTATCCTGATATCAATTTTGGGTTCAACATCGTACCATCATATATAGGGTTCTTTGCTGGATTATCAGGTAAACTTGAGAGGAATGATCCATTGAAAATCATTTCTGAAAACCCATTTCTGCCCGGCGATGGAACATTATTCACACTCCCGAATACGAACCATGAGCTCATAGTTAATACTGGTCTGAAAGGGAATACCGGGATAGGAGGTAATTACCTTTTATCCGCTTCCTATTCTCTTATAAGCAATATGCTTTTTTATTCAAATATTGTCTATACTAATGGTCTGCTTCCTGCTGGAAGAGGCAACCTGTTTGCCCCTTTAAAAGATGATGTTGATCTGCTTAATTTTCACGCAGAAATGAATGGAGCTATATCTGATAAAATGTCATATACTTCCGCTTTGAACTTTAACAAGTACACAATGACTTCCTTCAAATATCCATGGGATAAACCGGATTGGGATGGTAAAATAGGATTAAAGTATAACCTGAGAGACAAAATCATTGCCGGGATGGAGATTACAGTTGCAGGCAAACGCAGGGAAATTGTTAATGGCGATCGGTCAATGCCTGTTCTCTATTCACCTCAGGTTATTATAGAGATGCCTGTTCATTTCAATCTGAACCTTAGTGCTGAGTACCGGTATTCAAAAATATTATCATTCTGGGCCAGAATAAACAATATATCTGACAAACGCTATTACGAGTGGGCCTATTACCCTTCTCAGAGATTTCTTATGATGCTTGGATTTACATATAGCCTGTAAACTGTAACAAAATGGTTTTTGTTACAGTTTCTGCCTGAAATTGTGCATTATTTTTATTGTTTTTTTGGAGAAAAACCGTTTTAAATCCGTATATTTACAACTATTATTAAAATTCATAATATCAATTATTTATAAGAGAAAAAGTGAAGTTGGTTCTGACCCCGGGAAGCAATGAAATAATTATTCGGATTGCATCACCAATAAGACAAGTCTGATATCAGTTTTGGAGTCAATTCCTGAGGGGGCTCCGAATTTTGGTATTGTAAAAACTTTTGGTTTGTTTGAATTTTAAACAATGTTGATTTAAAAATGAAGGAATAATGAGTGAGAAAGAAAAAAAATTGCAGGATAGTATTGATTACTCGGCAGATAATATTCAGGTTCTGGAAGGTCTTGAAGCTGTTAGAAAAAGACCTGCAATGTACATCGGAGATATTGGAATTAAAGGTCTGCACCACCTGGTTTATGAGGTTGTTGATAATTCAATAGATGAAGCCCTTGCAGGTTATTGTACCAGAATTGAGGTAATTATTCATGAAAATGGCTCAGTAACAGTGACCGATGACGGAAGAGGTATTCCTACCGGGATTATGGAAAAGGAAAAAAAATCTGCACTGGAGGTTGTTATGACTGTATTGCATGCTGGTGGGAAATTTGATAAAGATTCTTATAAAGTATCAGGAGGGCTGCATGGCGTAGGAGTATCTTGCGTAAATGCGCTTTCTGATCCACTCTCAGTGACAATAATGCGTGAAGGGAATATAATCAGACAGGAATATTCAAAAGGGAAGCCCACTACAGGAGTGGATATCGTTGGCAAAACTGATAAGTCAGGTACCTCAGTAACTTTCAAACCTGATGGCACTATTTTCCAGACAACTGAATTCAACTTTGAGATTCTGGCAGCTCGACTTCGTGAACTCGCTTTCCTGAATAAAGGAATAGTTCTCACACTCAAAGATATGAGAGAGATCGTTGAGAACGGAGACGGAGGAATCCCCCGCTATGAGGAATTTCGTTCAGAGCAGGGTTTGAAGGAGTTTGTTGAATACCTCGATTCAAACCGGGAAAGACTTATTGAAAAGGTTATTCATATCACTTTCGATAAAACAGAAATACCTGTTGAGATTGCTCTTCAGTATAATAACTCATTTTCAGAGAATGTGCATTCCTATGTGAATAATATAAATACAATTGAAGGAGGTACGCATCTTGCCGGATTCAGGAGGGGCCTTACCCGCACACTTAAAAAATATGCTGAAGATTCAGGCGCAACAACAAAACTGAAATTTGATATAAATGGTGATGATTTTAGGGAAGGCCTGACAGCAATCATATCTGTAAAAGTTCAGGAACCGCAGTTTGAAGGCCAGACCAAAACCAAACTTGGTAACTCAGAGGTGATGGGGGCAGTCGATCAGGCCGTAAGCACTATGCTCTCAAACTATCTTGAAGAAAATCCAAAAGACGCCAGGATCATAGTTCAGAAGGTAATTCTTGCTGCAACCGCCCGTCACGCGGCACGTAAGGCCCGAGAACTTGTTCAACGTAAGAATGTGCTTTCCGGCTCTGGGCTTCCCGGAAAACTGGCTGATTGTGCCGACAGAGATCCAGCTCATTGCGAAATATACCTCGTGGAAGGTGATTCTGCAGGCGGAACAGCGAAACAGGGACGTGATCGCCGTTTCCAGGCAATTTTGCCACTCAGAGGTAAAATACTGAATGTTGAAAAAGCAATGCAACACAGAATTTATGAAAGTGAAGAAATAAAAAACATCTTTACAGCTTTGGGTGTAAACATTGGCACCGATGAGGACAGTAAAGCCCTTAACATTTCCGGATTACGGTATCATAAAATCATTATTATGACCGATGCTGACGTTGATGGCTCCCATATTACAACGCTCATTATGACCTTCTTTTTCAGATATATGATTGACCTGATTAAGGGCGGTAACATTTATATTGCCACCCCGCCTCTCTATCTGATTAAAAAGGGTAAGTCGGAACGCTATTGCTGGACTGAAGAGGAACGGAGTGCTGCAGTTCTTGAGATGGGTCAGGGAAAAGATTCTTCTGTGGGAGTACAACGATATAAAGGTCTTGGTGAAATGAATGCAGAACAGCTCTGGTCAACAACCATGAACCCGGAAACCAGAACTCTCAGGCAGGTGACTATTGAGAGCGCTGCCGAAGCTGATCACATTTTCTCAATGCTGATGGGTGATGAGGTTCCTCCGCGCAGGGAGTTTATTGAAACTCATGCAAAGTATGCCAGAATTGATGTCTGATAACTGAAATTCATTATGCTGCTCTGGAATCGGACCGTGGAGTGATGAGCCCCAGAGGGTTTGCCTTTTATGCAGGTAACTTCTTCATGCGCCTACCAGCTTCCTTCTGATCTCAACAGCATTATCCATACAGACTTCACTGCAACAGAAACATCTTATACATTTGCTGTCGGTCAATACAATATGGGTCATTTTAGATGGAAGTGGCTGTATTGCCTGAACAGGGCAGATATTGACACATTTCTGACAACCCGTACAATTTTCATGGATAAATACCGGCCTTCTCTCAAGCTTCTTCAGAAATTTAATTCTCTTCATAACAAACTGAAATGCAATATTATTGCTATGGGAGACCGGAACTCTATTAAAGTCTTTTTTTGTTATACTACTGATATCCGGACCGTCATATTTTATATCCTCTTCAGACTGAAGCCAGTTCTTTCTGAACAGAGCAATTCTTGAGGTTGGTATTACCATTGGCTCATACCCTGCAACTCTGCTGGCTATTATATCCAGAGCCAGTGGATTAGTTGATCCGATTAATAATCCGACCTCGACCGGGAATCCTCTTCCTGGTCCGGGACCTTCCATTCCCATTATGGCATCCATGAAAAAATAATCGGGTGTGACTGTTTCATTTAAATCTACCAGGAATTCTCCAAACCTGCTTCGGTCCTGGTGTATTGCATGTTGTTTCCCTTTACTGAATCCCGGGACTAGTCCAAAAGTGTTTTTTATTGCTCCGGTGAAATAAACCAGCTCATGATTTTTGAACTTAGGGAGTGAGATGATCAGATCAACCTGATCAACAATTGCTGCAATCCTTATCTTCCCTTTTCTCAGTTTTCTCTCAACAGGGTTTTTTGAGAAATCAACCCAGACTGCACCTGTCGACTCGCAAACATTAAAAATCCCGCATTTTTCACCTTTGAACTTCGCGGTGTGCACAGCAGGAGAGTCCCCGACCAGAACTGTTGCTCCCTGTGACTGAAGATAACGAATCATTCCCTCCACAACAACCGGATTAGTGCTTATACATTTTGATGGATCATCATCAGTGAGTATATTCGGTTTTAACAGGACTCTCTTTCCCCGGACATCAGGACCTTCTGTTAATTTATATATTTCAGAAATAAAGTTGATGATCTTATTCAGATCATATTCCTTACACTTCCTTACTGCTACTTTGTTATTCATATATTCATGTTGATAAAAAGTATGCAAATATAACTCAATACCTGCTGCCATGGCTTAAAGACACCAGGTTTTAGTTCACTATTCGCCGGAAAAATTAATCTGATTTTCTTTACTGGTGTTTCTTGTCGTCTTTGTGCCTTTGAGGCAAAAAGGTTTTTTTCCGGCTTACTTATTCACAATTATTTCTTTAAAAATCTCCTCGATACCCTGAATGATATTTTTAGACGGACCCGGATAATTGTTGATGATGATGCTGAATATCATCTGTTTACCGGATAATGTAGTAAAATACCCTGCATAGCTTCTTACCCTGGTCATTGACCCGCTCTTTGCTTTGAATCTGCTGTCAAAAACAGCATCTTTAAAGTAGTTCTTCAGGGTTCCGTTTTTTCCGGCATCAGGAAGAGAATTTAAATATTCAGTAAAGTATTGTCCTTTGTTTTTCATATAGAACAGCAGGTTGACAAGTTCCCTGGTGTTGATAGCGTTAACCGGAGAAAGTCCGCTGCCATCTTCAATAAACAATCCGTCCGTTTTAATTCCCGCACTGATAAGGAATTCATTAATAGTCTTCACGCCGGCAACAGTTGATCCTGAGTTTTTGAATTTTTTTCCCAGTTCCTTAATTAAATGTTCAGCATACAGATTAACACTTTCATGGTTAAGCACATCAATAATATCAGATAGCTGGGGAGAGACAGTTTCTGCAATGGTGACTATCGGTTCTGCAATAAATTTCTTTTCTAACCTTACAGTAGTTGGTTCTTCTGAAACATGGATTCCGGCGGTTTTAAGTTTCTCACTAATCATCTTTGATATGAGAGATGGAGGGTCGGTTATTGATGCTTTAAGCACGAAATCTTCCATATTTACGGGAATTGATCCGGCCAGCCATCCGTTTTTGCTATAGGGAGCCGCAAATACATAACCTTCATCAGATGTTCCGGAAGCAATAAGCCAGTTTGAAAACTCGAAACTACATTCGTGCGGAACAATCTCTTTAATAAATAATTGAGAACTGTCAGTGGATGTCTTGAAATGAATTTCGTAAGTGTTATCAAATACTGAAAGGCCATTTGCTCCTGCTCCATAATAATTACCAATATCCTCCCATAGCCATTTGGAAGGAACAGGCATGAAATCGTAATATGAATCATCCGCAATGACTCTTCCCTTTATTTTTTTTATTCCAATGTTTTTTATCTCTTTTACCCAATTGTCCATGAAATTCTTGTAATGATCCGGAAAATAATCTGATCCAAGGGCCGGGTCTCCTCCTCCCCGGATGACAATATCTCCGGTAAGTTTTCCTGATTGCTTGTTAATAGTACCTGTATATCCCAGAACAGTTTTGAAAGTATACTGAGCCCCGAGTAATTCCAGAGCAACAGCGGATGTGATGAGTTTCATAATTGAAGCAGGAGCAAGGCTCTTCCCGGAATTATATTCCATAACAGGCTGAAGGGTTACTGCATCTGCCACACAAATTGACACTGAGGCATGTACCAGCGATGAGTCAGCTAAAAACTGCTCAAGTGCCTTTTCCTGCGAAAATGAACAGAGAGTAAAGAATGCAATTAAAATGCTTAATAGCGTTCTGCACATATTATGCTGGTTTGTTTTGTTCCAGAGTTGATAACAAACCACAGGCGGCCTGTATATCCACACCTCTGCTAGCCCTTATTGTAGTCAGAACTCCTTTCGCATTAAGTGCATCCTTAAAATTAATAGTTGCTCCCAGATCAGGGCTATTATATTCAGATCCCGGGATCTGGTGAAAACGAATTAAATTGATCCGGCATTTGATCCCGTTAAGGATCCTGGCAAGTTCTTTTATATGTCGTGGAGTATCATTAATACCCTTAAAAAGTATGTATTCAAAAGATATTCTTCTCTGATTGTTAACCTCAAAATTTCTGATTACATCCAGCACCTCTTCAACCGTATTGGTACGTTGAATCGGCATAAGCTTCCTTCTCTCTTCATCAAACGGAGAATGCAGACTGACAGCAAGATGGCACCGGCTTTTTTCAAGGAATTCTTTTATACCGGCTATCAGACCAACCGTACTGACTGTTATCCTGGTCGGGCTCCATCCGTATCCCCATTCATTAGTGAGGATGTCAAGACTCTTCAGTACTTCATTTATGTTATCCAGCGGTTCCCCCATTCCCATGTAAACCATATTGGTCAGGGATTTAAACTCCGGAAGGCTTCTGAACTGGTTTAATATTTCATTTGCAGACAGATTTCCCTGGTACCCCTGTTTCCCGGTCATACAGAAGATACAACCCATTTTACATCCGGCCTGAGATGACACACAAATTGTAGCACGCTCTCTGTCAGGGATATAGGCTGTCTCTATATATTTATCATTCAGCACTTTGTAAAGGTATTTTTTGGTTCCGTCAGAGCTTTTTAATTCATTTACCGGAGCAACTAGTCCTATTTCATAATCTATGGAAAGAAGGTCACGCATTTTTATTGAAAGATTGGTCATCTCTTCAATTGAATATATCTCCTTTTTATAGAGCCAGTCAGCAATTTGTTTTGCTGCAAAACCGGGCAATCCGATTCGTTTCGCTACAGCAATCAGTTCATTTAAAGTCTTTCCGTATAGTTTTTCTTTTTGCATAATATTTAAGTATCAAACCTCACATCCCATCAGCTCCCTGGTATTTGTTAAATTGTAATATCATCAGTGTTAAAGTGTTGTTAAATCTACCCGAATTACTGAAGATCATCCGAAATTTGCATGATCTTTGTAAAACAAATATTCGACAAATTGGTTATAAAGATATTAATCTTTTGTGATGGCATAAAAACTGATAAATAATGCAGACACAAAAGAAGATTAAATTTTAAAATGAAAAGCTATGAAAGGTAAGTATTTATTAGGAGGGTTTATTATGGCTCTTTTAGGAGCAACCATTGCTTTGTTTGCCTATACAAAATTAGTGGAAAAACCCTCGGTGATTATTTCAAAGGATACTTCAGGAATTGAAGTACAGAATGCAAAGGCAATTTTAACTTCTCTTCAGACACAGGAGGGACAGATTGATTTTACTTATGCCGCGGAGCAGACAGTTCATGCAGTTGTTCATGTTCATACAAAAAGCATGATGACTTCTCAATCGGATAATCCTATAATAGAGTTTTTCGGCGGAGACCGTTATTCCAATAAACCCAGGGAGGTCAGCGGTTATGGATCAGGTGTAATAATCTCAAGCGATGGTTATATAATCACAAATAACCATGTTGTTGAGGATGCAGAATCTGTGGATGTTGTATTAAATGATAAAAGAAATTTCACAGCTAAAGTTATTGGGCGTGACCCCGGAAGCGATATTGCCCTACTGAAAATAAAAGCAGATAATCTTCCATTTATTAAATATGGTGATTCGGATCAGCTCCGGCTTGGTGAATGGGTATTAGCTGTTGGGAACCCGTTCAATCTTACTTCGACCGTAACCGCTGGTATTGTAAGCGCAAAAGGAAGAAGTTTGAACCTGAATGAAGGAGATTATCGTATAGAATCTTTCATTCAGACTGATGCTGCTCTTAATATGGGAAACAGCGGAGGAGCACTTGTGAATACAAAAGGCTTATTAGTAGGAATTACTTCAGCGATTATTTCTCCGAGCGGCGCGTATGCAGGCAACTCATTTGCCATTCCTGTAAGTATAGTAAAAAAAGTTGTCGACGACCTTAAACAATATGGTGAAGTTCAGAGAGCTCTTATCGGTGTAAACATCAAAGACGTTGATTCGGATGTTGCTGAAAAACAAAATCTAAGTTCTGTAGAGGGGATACTGGTTACTCATATTGTGGAAGATGGTTCGGCAGCGGGTGCAGGCATGAAGGAAAATGACGTAATTATTAAGTTTGATGGTCAGCCTGTCAACACAGTATCAGAATTGCAGGAAAAGGTCGGAAAACACCGTCCTGGAGATAAAACATCTGTTACTTATCTGAGAAACGGGAAAGAGACCACTATACCTATAGTTCTTAAAAATGCAGCAGGGGATACAAAGGTTGTTACTGCATCAACAACCGGAGATATTGTTTTTGGTGCCAGACTTGAATCGCTTAGTTCTGCGGAAAAGAGAACATTTAATATTGATTACGGTGTAAAAGTAACAAGTTTGAATGATGGAAAATTCAGGGATATTGGTATGCCAAAGGGATACATTATACTTAGTGTAAACGGTAAAAAGGTGAAAAATCCTGTAGAAGTAAAGCAATATTCAAATAATGAATCGACACTTAAATCTATAGGAGGGATTCAGCCTGATGGGTCAGTACTAAATTACCAATTCGGTAACTAGTATACTACATTACATAAGTGATTGTATTTCAGGGGATTTATAAAATTAAATCCCATTTTCACAACAATAGTGAAATATTTTTGTTATTAACTAATTAAAGCAATATCTTTGCGGAAAATTTTTCGGAGGCATAATGAGACAGCTAAAGATTACCAAATCCATAACCAACAGAGAGAGTGCTTCACTCGACAAATATTTGCAGGAGATTGGTAAGGAGGAGTTGATATCGGTAGAAGAGGAAGTTGAATTGGCTCAGCGAATAAAAAAAGGCGATAGAGCTGCTCTTGAGAAACTCACCAAAGCAAACTTGCGATTTGTTGTATCTGTTGCGAAGCAGTACCAGAATCAGGGACTTAGTCTTCCCGACCTTATCAATGAAGGAAACCTGGGCCTTATTAAGGCTGCAGAGAAATTTGATGAGACTCGCGGATTTAAGTTCATTTCTTATGCTGTATGGTGGATTCGACAGTCAATACTTCAGGCATTAGCTGAGCAATCCAGAATTGTCAGATTACCACTGAACCAGGTCGGCTCACTAAATAAAATTAACAAGGCATTCTCAAAATTCGAACAGGAGAATGAAAGAACACCTTCGCCTGAGGAACTGGCAGATGTTCTTGAATTACCTAAGGAGAAGGTGACTGATACTCTCAAAGTATCTGGACGCCATGTGTCAGTTGATGCTCCTTTTATTGAAGGTGAGGATAATAGTTTACTCGATGTCCTTACTAATTCTGATTCTCCTGTTGCCGACAAACTTCTGATGGATGAATCTCTTTCCAGAGAAATTTACAGGGCGCTTGCAACACTTACTGAAAGAGAAAGAGATATTATCAGGTTTTTCTTCGGAATTGGATGCCAGGAGATGACTCTCGAAGAAATTGGTGAAAAATTTGGCTTGACCCGCGAGAGAGTTCGTCAGATTAAAGAGAAGGCAATCAGAAGGTTAAGACATACTTCACGAAGCAGATTACTTAAAGGTTATCTGGGTTAGATATACCGGACTTCCGGATAGCAAAGGCGCTGCATATGCAAGCGCCTTTTCTTATGGTAAAACCTGTGCGAATATACTAAACTTTGCCGGGACTGGCCTGTTAATTGCCACTTCCCCTTAACCGGAATTTTAGTAATTTTGTATTCTTTTTATTGAACGAAGCCATATGGACTTTAAACTTACTTCGGACTTTCAACCCACGGGAGACCAGCCTGAGGCCATCAGGCAGCTTGTGGATGGACTTGAAAAGGGAATTCCTTACCAGACACTTCTGGGCGTAACAGGTTCGGGAAAAACCTTTACAATCGCAAATGTGATAGAGAAAGTTAACCGCCCTGTTCTTGTGCTGAGTCATAATAAGACCCTGGCTGCCCAGCTTTATGGTGAGTTCAAACAGTTTTTTCCTGAAAACAGGGTCGAGTATTTTGTCTCTTACTACGATTACTATCAGCCTGAGGCTTATCTTCCTTCTTCAGATACGTATATTGAGAAAGATCTTTCAATAAACGAAGAGATTGAAAAATTGCGCCTTAGTGCCACTTCCTCTTTATTGTCGGGACGTCATGATGTAATTGTTGTATCTTCTGTTTCATGTATCTATGGAATAGGGAACCCTGATGATTTTCATTCAAATACCATTCATATAAAAAAAGGACAGAATATTGGCAGAAATCTGTTCCTGAGGAAGCTTGTTGATAGTCTTTACTCCCGCAATGAACTCGAATTTAAACATGGAACATTCAGAGTTAGGGGAGATACTGTTGATATTTTTCCGGCCTATGCAGATATTGCAATACGCGTGATATTCTTTGGCGACCAGATTGAAGAACTTAATACGTTTGACCCTGTCGATGGTAAGCGCCTGGAAACCCTTAATGAATACATAATCTATCCTGCTAATATTTTTGTCACAACCCGTGAGAGAATAAATATGGCTGTTAGCGACATACAGGATGACATGGTGCGCCAGGTAACTCATTTTAATGATATTGGTAAGAGAGAGGAGGCTAAAAGACTGGAGCAAAGAGTGCTCTACGATCTGGAAATGATAAAGGAACTGGGCTATTGCAGCGGGATAGAGAATTATTCAAGGTATTTTGACGGAAGAAAACCGGGAACCAGGCCTTTCTGTCTTCTGGACTATTTTCCTAAGAATTTTATGACTGTCATCGATGAGAGCCATGTCAGTTTACCACAGATACGTGCAATGTTTGGCGGCGATCATTCCAGAAAACAGACTCTGGTAGAATATGGATTCCGATTACCGGCAGCATTGGATAACAGGCCAATGAGGATAGAGGAATTTGAATCGCTCGCGGGCCAGACAATTTTTGTAAGTGCCACACCTGCAGACTACGAACTTGAGAAAAGTGAAGGAGTGTTAATTGATCAGGTCATCCGTCCTACAGGACTTCTTGATCCTCCGATAGAGGTGCGTCCAAGCCTTAACCAGATTGATGATCTTATGGCTGAGATACGTTCACGTACAAAAGCAGGGGAGAGAACACTCGTTACAACTATAACAAAGCGAATGGCTGAAGAGCTTTCATCATATCTGATCAGGTACGACATAAAATGCAGTTACATTCATTCGGATATTGATACTCTCGATCGTATTGATATTATGGAAAGTCTTCGCACAGGTTCAATTGACGTCCTCGTAGGAGTAAACTTACTCAGGGAAGGACTTGATCTTCCTGAAGTATCACTCGTGGCAATTCTCGATGCAGATAAAGAGGGTTTCCTGAGGTCGTCCAGGTCATTGACCCAGACTGCAGGAAGGGCTGCCCGTAACCTTAATGGCAAGGTAATTATGTATGCTGATAATGTAACCCGCAGTATGAAGCAGACCATTGATGAGACCAACAGGAGACGAAGCAAACAGATGAAATATAATCAGGAGATGGGGATTACACCTGCCCAGATAATAAGAAAAACCGGATCGATACTGAGCGGTTTAAGTAAGAAGGGAATAGCAGCCAGAGCTTATATTGAACCGGGAAGACCTGATGTTGCGGCTGATCCTGTAGTCAGGTATATGAACAGTGAAGCTCTCGAAAAAGCTATTGAAAAATCGAAAAAGAGCATGGAAAAAGCAGCCGCTGAACTTGATTTTGTAGAAGCTGCCAGATACAGGGATGAGATGGCTGATCTTCAAAATCTTTTGAGAAGCAAATCATAAATTTACTTTTATTATAAAAATTTAAGAACAGGCCCGGGTGCTTGATTTGCTTATCAGGCTCTGTACATATTTTGCGATCGAAATGGAGGATGTCAATCCCGGCGATTCCATTCCAATAAGATTTATAAAACCCGGATACCCCCTTTCACTTTCTTCGTTTATATAAAAATCTCTT
Source organism: Bacteroidales bacterium (assembly GCA_025358455.1). GTDB lineage: Bacteria > Bacteroidota > Bacteroidia > Bacteroidales > VadinHA17 > LD21. Next base: position 5,142 of record JANYJP010000109.1, on the reverse strand, counting down.
AGCGGCTCCCCGGGTTTTTGGATCTTTGGACGAATCCCAGCCATTTCAGGCGCAATATCATTAAACTCAAGGAAGGGAAGGAACTTCCTGGCTGATCTGAAGAAAGCTTCCTGTTTTGAAACTGTCAGTTTGTAATCGTAAACATTTGATTCAAGATACTTTACATCAGGTCCGAGTTTGACTCCTCCACCCATATCAATTGTAACATGGATACCAATACCTTCCATATTAGGATGCGGTACAGGATATATAAGCCTGCTGATAAGCCTGTTTTTCGGTGGGTTAATCCTGAAATATTCACCTTTACAAAAGAGTATTTGAAGGTTATTATCAAAAATACCAACCATTTCAGAAACTTTGTCTGATGTAAGTCCTGCTGAATTTATTACAGTTTCAGAGGTAAAACTGTAAATTCCTTTATCCGAATCAAGGATAGTAATCTTATATCCGCCATTTATCCTGCTAATTGATGTAACCTCACTGCCGTAAACAATCTGACCGCCATTGTTAATCGTATTAGTCTCATATCGTTTCATAAGCGAATGTGAGTCGACGATACCTGTGGAAGGAGAAAAAAGTGCTTTGAGTGCAAAGATATTGGGTTCCATATCTGAGATCTGATCTCTTTCAAAAACTTCAAGATCATCAACGCCATTCCTTATCGCTGTCTGCCTTATACCTTCAATTACCGGGATCTCCTCCACAGATGTGGCGACTATAAGTTTTCCGCAGTTATTAAATGGGATTTCATATTTTCGGCAATAATCATATAGAAGCCTCTTGCCTTCAATACATAGCTTTGCTTTCAGGCTGTCTTTTGTATAATAAATACCTGCATGAATTACCTCACTGTTCCTGCTGCTTGTCTCTTGTCCGAAAGAAGGATGTTTTTCAATCAGGAAAACGTTGGAATGATTCTCCGACATATTTTCTGCTATGGCAAGACCTACTACCCCTGCACCAATTATTGTTATTGAGGCATCCATGATTTTTCTTTTAAGAATTACTGAAATTATTTTCCATATTAAAGCAATCAAAAATAAATGAAATCCAGGACAAACCCGGAAAATATATGTCTGATTGCAATTTAGTTTCAATAATATTATTGTCAAAAAAATGTAACTTTATAAACTAATGGAAGTGACTTGTAAGATAAAAGAAACCGTGTTTTTTTTGGCATCTGCAATTATTTTTATATTAAGCAGTTGTATCCAAAAGACAAAAATTGATCGTTTTGCTCTAGTAACCAGAAATAGAATTGAAAATTCGGGAATCGACACTCTTAACCCGTTATCCGTAGGGAATGGCGAGTTTTCATTCACGTCGGATATCACTGGTTTACAGACATTTCCTGAGTATTATGCAGAAGGCACTTCTCTGATAAATTTCCCCACAACGGTAAATGGAAAGTAAAATGGGAAAATATTGTGAATATGTTAAATAGTTTTTATTTCGAAATATTAAATCTAAAAAGATGAAAAAGCTTTTAATACTTTTGTTATTGTTTTCAGGTTGTACTAAGGATAATGCTCAGACATGGAAGCTTGTATGGTCAGATGAGTTCGAAAATCCAGGATTACCCGATGCGACCAAATGGGGTAATGAAGTTGGTTTAATAAGAAATAATGAGCTTCAGTATTACACCTCACGAAGATTAGAAAACTCGGTTGTTGACAAAGGGAATCTTTTGATAATAGGGAGGAAGGAGTCTTTTGAGTCTGCAAATTATACCTCGGCCAGTTTAACTACAGACGGCAAAAATAGCTGGACTTACGGAAAGGTTGAAGCAAGGATAAAGCTTCCAAAAGGTCAGGGCCTGTGGCCGGCTTTCTGGATGCTGGGGCAGAATATTCATCAGGTCGGGTGGCCTGAATGTGGAGAGATTGATATCATGGAACATATAAATAATGAAGACCTATTACATGGAACACTCCATTGGTATAATGAAAAGCATGTCTCCTCCGGAGGAACAACTCCCTGCGATGTCACTCAATACCATAACTATTCGATTGAGTGGGATAAAGAAGCTGTAAAGTTGTTTCTCGACGGTAAAAAATACTGGGAGGTAAATATTAAAGACAATATCAACAGCACAGAAGAATTACATAAGGCTCATTATATTATTCTTAATATGGCTATTGGCGGTGATTGGCCGAAAAACCCCGATGCAACTTCTATGTTTCCCGATACTATGTATGTGGATTATGTAAGAGTTTATCAGAATATTGCAAAATAATATGATTGATCACTTTTAAGCAAACGATGTTTGATTTATAACAACTCACTTTCAGGGAAAAAGGATTTTTTTTGTCAGGATTATAGTTTTATCCGGATAATTATTAATTTTATGTAATTGGATATAAACATTTTTAGATTCGATAATAAATTGTGAATATGAAAAGAGCGCTAATATTAGTCTGCGTTATAATACTTGTATTTCAGGCAAATGCTCAACAGGATAAATCTGCTGTAGCTAAGGTGAATTCAGGTTATTTTGTAACACATAATCGGGAAGATCTGATCCTCAAACTTATTGACTTGCCCTGTGGAATTAAAACTGCTGACCCGCTTAAAGTAATACTTGAGAAGATGCAGACTTTTCTTGTTGCGTTTAAACCTGCTCCTGAATATACTGATGATGAATATGCAAAAGCGGCTAATCTTCAGGCTCTTAAAAGTGTAATGCAGGGAGGCTACGGTATCGGATCAGTGCTGATTAATCAGGAAGGGAAAATAATTGCAGCAGCACATAACAGCCAGATCCAAAAACATCGTTCAGACCTGCATGCCGAAATGACTTTGTTAACAGATTTTGAGGAAAGCCGGCTGGCAAAACAATATGTGAATATATACATTTATAAGCCAGGACTGATTGTTTTCAGCTCTGCAGAACCCTGTCCTATGTGTTTTATAAGGATAAATACCACCGGGGCTGATACCAAATATTGCACACCGGGACCTGATGACGGAATGGTAAGCCGCACTGATTTTCTTCCCCCGGCCTGGAAGGAGATGGCTCTTAAACGTAAAGTCAGTCTTGGTAATTGCTCCCCTATAATGCAGAAAATGTCGCACTTACTGTTCTATTCCTATCTCCTAGATAACCGCGGTCCGAAATAAGGATGAAACTTTTAAAGTCAAATCCGGCCTGGCTTTCATTGGAGGTACTTGGACTCTGAAGAACACAAGATAATAAAAAGGGACATGCCATGGCATATCCCTTTTCTCTTTGTGCACCGTATGATTCAATTAAAACGGATGACTATAAATTATTGATATACTACTATTTTTTTGGTAGCCATTTGTAACCCGCCAGATAATAGAACTACATTATAAATACCTGACCTTAGATTTATTGAGAACCGTGCATCTGAAACACCAGTACCTATCACTCTCTCAAGACGCAGCCTTCCATACATATCTATGATTCTGATTATCTGTGGTGATACAGCAGCATCCTGTCCTGTTGAAGAACTTGTGTAAGCAAATTTGATGTTGATGATATGGTGTACCGGATTAGGATAAATGGTCATTGCTATTGAAGCAGCTGATGCATCCTTAACCGGGGTAACCAGGTTATTTACAACCGGATTAGCTAAAATACTTGCAGCCTGGCCTCCGGTGGTAGTCTGTAACGGATTTGTTGCCGGCTTTGTATAAGCAACCGTTACCACATCGCCATAGATTATGGGGGTTGCAAGTGTTAAAGAGACCTTGGTTCCGGAGACTGCTACGGTACTAACAGTTCTTGCAACAGAGTTGACCATAACATTAAAGGCAGTCGTGGCAGGAATTGTTGCAGCCAGACTTGAATTGTATGTCATTTCAAGAATATTCGGAGCAGCATTTTGAATTGCAGAACTTACATATAACGGTAAGGTAACAACCACAGCACTGACGTTATTGGTAACCGGCTGGGCACTTACTGTTATTGCCTGACCTCCTGAAGTAGTTTGTAATGGATTAGTTGCAGGCTTTGTATAAGCAACAGTTACAACATCGCCATTTACAACAGGACTTGAAAGCGTTAACGAGACTTTGGTTCCTGAAACAGCAACTGAACCTACTGATCTTGAAACAGAATTTACCATAACACTGAATGCAGAAGCTGCGGGAGTTATAGAAGCGAGACTTAAATTATAAGTCATTTCAAGAATATTCGCAGCAGCATTTTGAATTACGGAACCAAGATATAACGGTAAGGTAACAACCACAGCACTGACGTTATTGTTAACCTGCTGGGCACTTACTGTTATTGCCTGGCCTCCGGCAGTAGTTTGTAATGGATTAGTTGCAGGCTTTGTATAAGTAATAGTAACAACATCACCGGTGGCAACAGGACTGGCAAGAGTTAATGAAACCTTAGCGCCTGAGACAGCTACCGAGTTTACAGTTCTTGCAACAGAGTTGACCATAACATTAAAGGCAGATGTGGCAGGGATTGTTGCAGCCAGACTTGAATTGTAAGTCATTTCAAGAATATTCGGAGTAGCATTTTGAATGGCTGAACTGCTATATACAGGAACTACAACTACAGGCGCTGATGATGAACCTTCATATGCTCCCAGTGAGGGCGGATTTGAATAGGTTTTATTGGTTATATCTGCTAAAACTCCTGTAATAGAGATACCTGCTCCTGCAGCAGACGACCCGGGCTGTAATGTAAAATCGTTCCCGCTTACATTTGTGAATAAAGGATCATCATTTTTTGCAGTTGTTTCCCATGTTTGAATGGTACTCTTGTATTTAGGACTGCCACCTTCCGATACCAGTAAATTATCGCCGGTACCAACCCTGTAGTATGCGTTATTACTGTGAACAGTTGATCCTGTAACATTAATTATAACAGGGTAATCAGAACTTAGTGTACCCGCGTGATAAATGATATTGTTCTTAAAAGCACAGGCGCCAGAGGCATTTGAATCATCTTCGTATGTTCTGCCCGTACGGGTAAAAAAGGTATTATTGTAAAAATTCATTTTAGCCCCGGTATAAGTTCCGTTGCTTATGATCCAGATATTTCCACCTGTAGTATTAGATGTTGAAGTATGGATAAAAACATTGGAATATACAGTCATAGACATTGCCTGCCCTTTTTGTACAATAAAACACCATTCATTTGTTCTGTCAACAGAAAATTTA
>JANYJP010000010.1 GCA_025358455.1 Bacteroidales bacterium | reverse complement strand
GCATTCCCTGTTGCGGTTACTGAAGGCGTTGCCCCATCAGCTGTAATAATTTTCCCTTTGCCTTTAAGTGTTTCGCACAGAATTATAACTATTCCGCCACCGGTTCCTCCTGGTGTGGCTGTGGGAATTGTTTCGTAAGTTGATGCACCGCCACCGCTTCCAAGAAATATTCCCCCATCGATTTCCAAAAACTTTATTGTTCTTCCTCCAAGGCCTCCATCATCGGGCGCCGAACATGTTGCTATTTCTCTGCCTCCCTTACCACCTGTTCCGTAATTCGAACCTCCTCCTCCGCCTCACCATCTTCCGTTACCCCCGCCGCCTCCGGTAAAATTATTCCCTTTACCCTTGGAGTAGGCCGGGAAGATTGGATTAAAGGTCGTAGAATTAATCCAGGCCTTAATAGCACTACTCTCTCCCTTAAAACCTGAATTATTGTAGCTCTCAGGATAACTAAATTTATCATTACCACCAATTTCCTGACAATTTCCAGGTCCAACTGAAATTTTGCCTCCAATGAAGCCCTTTCCTGACACATCAATATTGGCCTTCAGAGATAGAGATTTGCCGACAATCATAGTAAGCACACCGCCGATCTTGGCTGTGCTGTCCCACGGTGCACAGGTAAGTGTTGAGGTAACTACAGCTGAATTACTGTAGAAAGGGACTTTAACTAACTGGACTAACCCGGTCAGATCATAAGGGTTTATTATATTATTTGTAAAAACCACAACTTTTGTTCCACCATTTACTGACTGTACTTTAAGAAATTCATACTTACCGGGTGCTCCTACAGAATCTTGATATGAGCCATAATTTCCCGTTTCAGGTTCAAGAATAAGAGATCCTTTCATCTGGATCAGAAGAACAATATCGCCGGCATTAATACTACCAACATCATTCAATGTAATATTGTCGGTCCCCGGACCAATAGCCTCAACACTTTTGTAAATGTTTATTATACCGCCAATGTTTTGATTCTGGGAATACAGATAACCAGTTAATAATGTAATAATTAACAGACTTATAATTAACTTCTTTATATTGCCGGCAGACCTTCCTGTCATTAAAACCTGATATGAACTGCTAATATAACTATTATATTGAATATTAATAATGCGGGTGGAGTTAAAGTGAGGGAGAAAATTGAGGAGTGAGGTGAGTAGTTAGGCGTCAGGCGTCAGGCGTTAAATATAAATTACAACATAACTATCGGTAGTCTGAAAAAAATTAACTTTGACTTTTGAGTTTAGGCTATTGTGAAAGACTAAAATGATCACACTAAAATTCAGGAACTGAAGAAAGATGTTAAGAGCCTTAGTTATAACATTATGTCTGATTACGCATCCCGGACATGTAACGATGACCAGTCTTGATTTTATTCAGGGGACAGATTCTTTAAAAGTTTCCTGCAGAATGGATTTCGATGATTTTCTGAAGGACTTACAGACAATAGACGATGACAGAAACTTAATCAGATTATTCAGCAAGCAGCCATTTCCCACGGACCTGATAAACCAGTACTTTAATTCCAAAATCTTCATTTATGTAAACAATAAACTACTGATAGGGAAGTTGTTAAGTTCCGATCTCACTGATAATGCCATTACTCTGAATCTGATTTACAGGTCAAGTAAAAACCCAAGGAACCTGACTGTCAGAAATCTGATGCTCGCTGATTGGTACAGCAACCAGGAAAACTTAATGATAATAAGAATAAACAACTTTGAAAAGGGGATAAAACTTACTCCCGGGCATAATGAGGAGACTGTCTCACTTATAAAATGACCAGGTTTCCATATCATGTTCAGGCGTAAGCCTCATTGCCTCTTCATTTTTGTTTACGTTTATAAAGATCATATTTGTCTGATCGCTATGTACTCCGGTTAAAACCCGGTTCCTGATTTTGATCTTCTTTGGATTTATTTCGGACAGGTAAAGCAGATTCAGTAAGAGTTCATTGTCCAGAATGGTTAATGTTAACACCTTCCCTGTCAGAGGTTTGCTATTTATATAGATATTGACTTTATCATTGAAATATTTGTTTGTCAGATCAGCAGGAAAGGACTCGCTTACAGACATTTTCTCAAAATCAATATCCTGATCATACAGTTTATAATCCCTTAAAAAATCATCATAATACATTCTGAAAAAAACTTTCATGGAATCGGACCCCTGAGCCTGGTTAATAGTTGTGAGAGTTACATGAATTGGGTTGAAAATCAGCAGTATCGGGAGTATTAGTATTTTTAACATTCTTCTTGGGTTTAAGTCAGTACAGGAATAAGCATATCCTGGACATTAATCCTTTTTTCAACGGTAGTATAAACTGGAAAAGATGGAAATGGGTTGCTTTTTTCATCTTTAAGTTAATAAACAATAAAATTTATGCAATTTATTAATTGTATATAGTTCAAATTAATGCAGTCTTAGTATTCAATAATTTAATTTTCTATTTTCAAAATCAAATATTTTTTGCAAACGACGTTGGTGAGATTCCTTGTTAATATACTCAGACTTGAGAAAGGTATTTACCAGATCAGATGCAAGATTACGACCTACAACCAATCCACCAAGACATATAAGATTCATGTCGTCATGCTCAACCCCCTGATGTGCGGAATATACTTCAGTAATAAGACTTGCCCGTATTCCGGTTATTTTATTCGCGATGATGTCAGCGCCTACTCCGCTGCCACATATTGCGATGCCCCGGTCTACCTTATGTGAGACTATAGCAAATCCCAGAGGAATTACAAAATCAGGATAATCATCGTCCGGATCAAGTTCACTGTTGCCATAATCAGTTATTTCATAACCGGCTTGTCTGAGCTCTGAAACCAAATATTCTTTGAGTTCAAATCCCCCGTGATCAGCTGCTATTCCTACTTTTAGTTTTGACTCATTACCTGATTTTTGAAAAATTTTCATTAATATGATCTTTTAAGAATATTATACTAATTTTTTCCAGCATAGACAATTATGCCCAGACCAATAATAAACAGCAAAAACATCATGAACAGCAATTGATAGGTACCTTTTGATGAATTTCTGAATTCTTTCCAGATAAAAACACCCCAGAATGCTCCGATCATTGTAGCTCCCTGCCCCAAACCGTAAGAAATTGCATATCCTGCTTTATCTCCTGCTATTAAGCTAAGTGAGGTACCAATAGCCCATACCATACCTCCAATAATACCTGAAAGATGACTTTTAAAATCACCAGAAAAATATTGTTTAAACGTAACTGATGGTCCATCAATAGGTTTCTTCATAAGGTAGGTATTAAATAAGAAGTTACTTATTATTATACCCATAACGAAGAAGAAAAAGGCACTATAGGGAGTAAGTTTCCCAACTTCAGGTACTTCAAGATTTGATGATATCGAACTGGCAACAAACCTAAAAAACCAGGCCATTAAGAAGCCCGCGAGAACGGATAATACAATTCCCTTTGAAGGAGTCCTTTTTTCACTCTTTGCCAACCTTCTATATGCCATTGCATCCAGAACAATTGCTATTGTTACAATGCAAATACCAGTGAACAGAAGCATTGCATCACCTTTTGGAGTTGCTATATAGTTGATTAATACCCCAAGTACCATTGCCAGACCAACACCCAGGGGGAATGCCAGTGACATTCCTGCAATGGCAATTGCAGCCACAAGGAGAATGTTGGAAAGGTTGAAAATAATTCCTCCAATCATTGCACTAACAATATTTGATAGATGAGCTTGTTTTATACTTTCAATAAATCCCATACCTTTTTCACCATTACTTCCCAGGGTAAAAGCCATAATGACAGATAAGATAAAAATCCCTATAACGTAGTCCCAATAAAAGAGTTCAAACCGCCAGCTTTTACTGGCAATCTTCTGCGAATTCGCCCAGGAACCCCAGCAAAGCATAGTTATAATTGTGAAAATTATCGCTGTTGAATATGAATTTACTATATACATTTTAATAAGTTTTAGAATGTTAAAGGAGCTAATTTTTTAACTCATTTTTTAAAATTGAAGACTCCAATTCAATTTCTTTGATTTGTGGAGCAGAAGCCTGAGCGCCCATTCGCGTTACAGAGATTGATGCAGCTTTATTGGCAAATCTCACTGAGTCGGCTAATTCAATTCCCCTTGATATTGAAAAAGCCAATGCACCACAGAAGACATCACCAGCACCTGTACTGTCAATAGATTCAACTAAGGGAGACGGAATATACTGAGTTTCGCTTGATGTGCATAATAATGCTCCTTTATTACCGAGAGTAATAACAACAACCGAAATCCCTTTATTTGATAAATATCTGGCAGCTGTTTCTGCTGAAGACAGGTCTGACACCTTAACTCCAGTTAATAATTCAGCCTCTGTTTCGTTAGGTACAATAATAGATACTTTTCTCAAAAGTTCATCTGATAGATTTGTGGCAGGTGCCGGATTAAGAATTACTGTTTTATCATTGTTATAACAAAGATCTACAATGTATTCGACAGTCTCAATTGGTATCTCAAGTTGCACAAGAATGATATCTGAAGACAGAATTTCCTCTTTTGCAGTTTCAATATCGGATACCGAAAGGCAGGCATTTGAACCAGAAGCAACAACTATGCAGTTTTCTCCATTTTTATCGACTGTTATAAGAGCTACTCCCGAGGGATTTTTTTTATCAATAAAAAGATAATTAGTATTTACATTTTCAGATTCTAAAATCTTTTTAGATTCCTTGCCAAAAATGTCACTTCCAATTTTACCAATAAATGAAACGTTCCCACCTAATCTTGCAGCAGCAACAGCCTGATTTGCTCCTTTTCCTCCGGGAGTCATCAAAAATTTTCCTCCAAGAATGGTTTCTCCGGGTACTGGTAATTTTAAGGTTTTAACAACCATATCCGTATTGATACTACCAATTACAACGATTTTTTTCAAAGACATTTTATATTCCAGTTATTGTTTTTTTGTTTTATAATTATTATTACGTTAAGTAATATTTATCGAAATTAATATAATGAGATGACATGACATCAAAAAGATATTAATAATTCTCCTCATATTAACTTTTCAATGACCACTTAATACTATGACAAGGAAACTTCCAGCTATTTATCAGGTGCTACCTGATCGAACTGATTTAATTTTTCAACACGCCGGCGGAACTGCTCCTCAGTACTAAACTTAGCATTAATAAAATTCCTCATTACTTCTTCTGCTATACTTATTCCGATTATTTGAGCTCCCATGCAAAGTACATTTACATTATCGTGTTCCACACATTGATGTGCTGAGTAGGTATCATGACTAAGAGTGGCTCTGATTCCATGAATCTTATTACAGGCAATAGCTGCACCGACGCCCGTACCACATACCATAATTCCTCGTTCAGCACGACCGCTCTTTATTTCAGCTGCCAGAAGAAGAGCTATATCAGGGAAATCCACAGGTTCCGGATTAAATGATCCGACATCTTTGACGTTGTAGTTCATTGACTTCAATATTTTCATCAACGGCGCTTTAAGTGGAAAGCCTGCGTGGTCACTTCCAATAACAAGATTCATTGGAGCAGTTGGGTTGACTTCTTTACCGATCACCGGATTATTAACAGATTTATTTTCACTAAAACCTAAAGAAGATACTCCTAACACCGATGCTGAAAGCAGGCTCGCTTTTTTAATAAATTCCCTTTTTTTCATAAAGTTTTTATTAATAAAATTTCCTAAATTATATTTACCAAGTGTTCTTTATATCAACCATTATCAGACATGGTTATTTGTTTTCAAAAGCCAAATTGATCAATAGTCCGATCCCCTATACTAACCTAACTAACTACGATTCCTGAAACAACCGAACTATTGATCTCATTCAGCATTTTGTTTTGTAAATTGAAGAGATAATTAATTAACTCCAATTTCATGCATAAGTTTTAAATACTTTTTCTTGTTTATATCATCAACCGGCAATTTTTTCCCGTATTTCTTTTCTGCAACAGTCAATTCCTCGGTCATCCTTTTTAGTTTGTTCTGGAGTGCCCTGTATAAAGCCTGTGCAGTAGCTTTATTTGTAAGATGAGAATTTGTATAGGGAGTATTCAGCATTCCCGTTTCCATTTTTTCTGCCCATTCTTTTGGAATAGTAGTGGTTCCTGTTAATGCACCTGCCATGGCTCCCGCGCTTGCAGCAGTACAATCAGTATCACGACCTCTATTGTTAGCTACCATAACAGCCTGTTCAACATTACCTTTTGTAAGTTTAAAAATTGCGAATGAACAGGTAACATTTTCATAAATTGAAGAACCGATGTACTTTGTCATCCTTTTATTTGCATAATAAGGGCTTGATTCATCGCCATACATTGCATTCAATTCAACTCTGAATCTTTTGTCCATTGGGTCAGTGTATTTATCTGCAATAGCGAGGCCGTGTTCAATTTCTGCACGAATTTCAGGTGTAGCGTATTTTAAAGCGCCTTCAATAACTGAGTTTACAGTTGCACCAGGTAACATAGCAATTGTTAATGCAGCGTTATATACTCCACCCCATACAAAAGCATCATCATCCCTAAGCTCATAATAAACCCTGCCAATTTCCTTAGTGTCTTTAATTGCGCTCTCAGGATCACCCGCATTTATTATTGGTATCGGATGGAAAACCCGTGCTGTAAGATGAATATGATCACCAAGGTCACTTGGCATGCCATATACAGTTTTTGGTAATCCTTCAGGTGGTACTCCCCATTTGGTGTAAGCCAGTAATGTCCTGTCATAAGGCTGGGTCATGTTGTACATATCTTCCATCTCAAAATCTCTTACCCAGACATTCATCAGGTCCTGAGCAGTAATTCTATCCTGTTTGTCAATTATTGCAGTACTTATTACCTTCTGACGCTCGATTCCATCTTCTGTTCCTCCTGCCGGATGGGACCAGGGTACGTCATAATGGTTACAGGGTATAAATTCATTGAATACACCATATAGTCTTTCGATCTCCGGAATCTGACCAACACCTTCAACAACCATTCCCAGAGAAGAGCCGCCTCTTGAACCCAGTAATATTCCATAAATCTTATCGTAAACAGAGCTTCTGGTTACTTCACCATCATCATTAATTATTGTATAGAAATGTTTTTCATTTACACCGATATTTGCGTTTGAAGCATTCTCTATTTTAATAATGATTGTTTTATCATCTTCTGCCACGTTATTATTAACAACGTTAAGAGGTAAGGTTTTTTTAACAGTTCCTGCAGGCATTACCAAGGAACCAGCAGGGAGGTTAAAATCTACTCCATTTTTTGCCAAAACACCTGATACTGTGTAATCAATTCTGACATCTTCTGAGCTCGGTTTTGATAAAATCAGCTCAACATTTCCCTGAGCCGACTCCTGCCCATTAGAACCAGGTAGCATAAACTGTACTATTGGCATTTCAGAATCCTGAATAGTAATAGTTTTGGTTGAATTTTTCGGATCGATAGCATAAGCTGAATCAGGGAGCAGGGTAATAGTTACCGTTTTATTTCCAGTTAATAACATATTCTCAACTGGTTTAATTTTTATAGATGTCTGGGAATTTCTCATCTGGATATTCTCACGAATTCTATAATCATAACCATTTCTTGCTGTTCCTGTAGTTTTAAAATGTACAGCTAAATCAGGTTTAAACGTACCTACCTGATATAAAATAAACTCGGCGGAACTGGCTCCTTCTATTGCTTTTTCGTCCCAAACCATAAGTGATATTGTTGGCTTATCAGCTGATTGAGAATAAGAGTATCTCACAGAACTAATGACAATCAATAACAGTATTAATAACGTTTTGGTTTTCATTTTTTATTTTTTAATTATTATTAAGTTCATATTTATATATACCTTAATTATAAGATATTTTTAAACACACAAATAGTTTAATACCCTACATTTTGTACTAAGATGTCTCCATTCATATTTGTAATATCTATCTGAGATTGTGGTACAGGCCAGATCTCGTGTTGTCCGGTAGAAAAATGTTTATCAGCAAGGTAATCTAATTTGGTTTTCTCAACACTAAAATATTTGTTCATTACATCACCTGCAATTCCCCATCGGACCAAATCAAAGAAACGATTTCCCTCCATACCAAATTCAAGCCTGGTTTCCATTTGAACTGCTAACCGTGCAAATTCTTTTGATGCAAAATCAGTGGAGTATGGTTCAACTTTGTAATTCGCTGCAGGGGTACCATCGTCAAATTTTACGATAGTGGAAGCTTTGGCCCTCCCACGGATCTGGTTTACCAGCATGGTAGCTTTATTAAGCGAACCAATTTCGATTTCACATTCAGCCAGCCAAAGAATTACATGGCTTAATTTATATTTCCTATAGTTGTTGGCGTTCAGGAATACACGACCTGTTAAGCTTGAAACAATTCCTTTTTCTGCCTTTGAGAACATGCTTTTTTTATTCACATATGGTCCGCCATTATTTACGTTACGAACCCATGAATCACCTTTATGAATTCCCCAGTCAAGTATTGGAACACCAGGCCGGCCTATTGATATGTCAAGACGCGGATCGACCGGACCTGTATATAAAACGGATGCTCCTGTTTTGGAATAAGGTAGTATATCGTCAGTAGTGTAAGTATCAGTTAACAGAGGAAGACCTGAATTGTCAACTCTGAATGCGCTGACAAGACTATGGGTAGGCTGAAAGAAACCACTGGAACCTATGAACTGAGGGCCGCATATTCCGTCGGCCATTGCTGCATTACCTGTGAAACCATCATTTACAGCATATTGTATTTCAAATATAGATTCAGAATTATTTACATTCTTGGTAGTATAGTTCATTTCATAGCTTGGTACAAGACTAAATCCACCATTATTGTAAATATCCTCAAGTACAGGTTTCGCATCAGTATACCTTTTTTGAAACATGTAAATCCTCGACAGGAAAGCTTTTGCTGCCCATTTTGATGCACGACCTTTATCATTCCATTTTAATGGAAGATTATCAATTGCGAACTTCACATCAGATTCTATTTCAGGCCATAAAACATGATCATTTGGCACTAACGATGGATCTGGTGTTTTCTCATCAATATAAGGAACCTTTCCATGAATGATTGTAAGTTCAAAATAGAAGTGAGCACGAAGGAATCTGGCCTGTGCTTCAACTTGCACTTTTTCGAGGTCGGTCATATCTTTAGCCAGCACAAGAGCTCTCATAACATCATTCGTTCTTACAACTCCGTCATAATAAAACCGCCAATGATCGTAGACATATGAATTTGCAGCATCTACATAAAATCCCTCAATAGCGTTAATCTGGCTTTGGTCTCCGGAATTTGAGCCTTTATAAGCATCATCGGATGCTACACTTCCCCAAACCCAGTTTGTAACTGAACTTGCCCATCCCTCGCCAGTCTGGTTATTATGGCCGTCAATGTCTGCATATGCTCCGATTAAGAGATCGTTTACTCCCTTTTTCGCATAGAATGTAGGAAGGTCAGCTTGCCCTTTCGGTTTAGTGTCAAGCCAGTCTTCTGAACAGGAAAATAGTGTCCCTGTCAAACCTATTATTACAAGAAATATTAACTTTTTCATATTTATATCTATAAATTTTAAATTAAATATCCAGCTTGATTCCGAACATAATATTTTGAGATGTTGGATAGATACCCTGATCAATTCCCATAGTAGTTGTGTTAATGAATGGAACTTCCGGATCGAGGCCGCTATACTTAGTTATAGTAAATAAGTTGGAAACTTCAACAAAGCACTGAAGACGTTCAATTTTTAACCTTGAAGTAAGGTTGGCCGGAAGAACATAAGCTATCTGGAGTGCTTTCATTCTGAAGTATGAGCCATCCTCAATAAAAAATGAAGATTGTTTTTGCATAATAGCATCATTATTAGTTGCTATAGGCATGCTTATTTTTGCTCCGCTGGCGTAGCGTTCAGCTGTCCACGATTCATAAAGACGTTCCGTTTTTCTATTTCCCTCAAATTGTTTGAACAGAGTCCAGCGGTTTACATAATTTGTAAGATCATTACCGTAAACACCCTGGAAGAACATGACAACACTCCAGTTTTTATACTGCAACTCCATATTTACACCATATGATAAAACGGGATGAGGGCTTCCAATGAAAGTTCTGTCATCTGCAGTAATCTTCCCATCACCATTTACGTCTTTATACTTAAAAACTCCAGGTTTGCTATAGGAATCAACACCATTAATATCGGGGTTATACTTTGGCCATGCACTAATCTCTTCCGGGGTATTAAATATACCTTCAACAACATACCCATAAAATGATGAGATAGGTTTGCCTACTTTTGTTGCGGTATATACTTCTTCCCTGAGACTACTACCGTAACGTATTTCGTTTGGATTAGAATTTAATTTAATTATCTCATTCTTATAATGAGAGAAATTTGTCTTTATATTGAAGGAGAAATCGTTACCTATTTCGTCACGATAACCCAGAATCAAATCAAATCCTGAATTTCTCATCTGACCTATGTTTACAGAAGGGAATACAAGAGTTCCCCATGTTGCAGGTTTTGAATCCGGATAGAGCATTCCTGATGTTGTTCTGTTATAAATATCCAGGTTAGCTTCTACCTTATTATTAAACAAAGTGATATCAACTCCAAAGTTAGTTGTGGAAGTTGCTTCCCATTGACCGAGAGGGTTACCTAACCGATATTGATGAAAACCAGCTGCCGAAGAAGTTCTGCCTGCACCGGTGATATTGTAATAAGATTCATTTCCATTGGACCGGTAGGTAGTATAAGCATTATAGTTACCAACATTATCATTTCCATTCTGTCCCCAGCCTGCACGCAGTTTCAGATCGTTTAGCCAGGACAGGTTACTCATAAAGGATTCTTTTGAAACGCGCCATCCTGCCGAGAATGCCGGAAAGGTTCCCCAACGGTTACCGCCAACAAAACGAGAAGATCCATCGCGGCGTATCGTGGCTTCGAAAAGGTATTTTCCTGCAAAGTCATAGTTTAAACGTCCGAAATATGAAAAGAGCGCCCATCTGTCAAAAGATCCGCTATTAGTCATATTGGTTTCCCCTGCATCAAGTACCATATAGTCAAGGTTCAGATAGGCATAGGTTGACCTGCCGGCATTAAGAAATTCACTATTGTTATCAACAGCTTCAGTACCAATTAATACATTCAAATTATGATTGGATGCTATGGTTTTTTTGAAGTTTAATGTATTTGACCAGTTATACTGGAAAATTCCATTGTAGTTCTGACCCAGACTTGAGACGGATGATGCCTGGACATATTCAGGATTTATGAGATTCCTGCTAACAGATCTTGAATTATTAAAATCGACTCCCAGTAATGATTTAAAGGTTAGATCTTTAGTAATATTAACCTGGGCAAAAACGTTTCCAAGAATTCTTAATTGTTTTTCATGATTATCTTTACCTCTGTAGAGAGTGGCTACTGGATTTTGGAAATTCCCGGTAGCTGCAATCTTAGACCCTGCAAAGTTACCCATGATGTCATAAACAGGCACTATAGGAGGTGTACGGTGAACCATAGCAACAGGACTATATTCATCATTATTCGTCATACCTACTCTATCGGTATACGAAACTCCAATACTTTCGCCTATTTGTAACCAGTCAGCAATTTTAGTGTCGACATTTGACCGTAATGAATAACGATCGAATCCGGTATAAATAACTATACCTTTCTGATTCATATAGCCAGCCGATATTGAATATGTATTCTTTTCATTTCCACCTGAAACTGAAAGGTTATATTCCTGCAAAGGAGCTACTGTATATACTTCATCATACCAATCTGTCCCTGTCTTATTGGCTCTGGTTATAGCATTATATGGAGTGGGGTAACTATATGTACTTTCATCTACTGAACCATCCATTCCTGCTGTCGGAAGGATGTAATCCGGAATGACCGGGGCAGGTCCATATCCATATTGCAAATCGCCCCAACCTACCTGCCCGGGTACAAGTCCCTGGTTTTTAAACTCGAGCCAAAGCAGATCTCCCATTTCCTGGGTATTTAATAAATTCAATTTATTTGTAGCTCGCTGAACGCCGGTACGAGCATAGAAATTCATTTTTGTTTTACCTGAAGCACCACGATTTGTTGTTACGATAATAACACCATTTGCAGCACGCGAACCATAAATTGCAGACGATGAAGCATCTTTCAAAACGGACATACTCAGAATGTCATTTGGATTAATCTGATTCAGACCTCCACTTACAGGAACTCCATCGATGATATAAAGAGGATCGTTATTATTTATCGATCCAACCCCACGAATACGTACAGAAGCAGAGCCACCTGGCGAATGGTCTGTTGTAATTGTTACACCCGCTACATGGCCCTGAAGGCGCGAAGCGATGTTCGCGTCAACTGAGGTACGGAGATCCTCTTCATTTACAGAAGATACCGCACCAGTCAGACTGGCTTTCTTCTGGGTGCCATAGCCAACAACCACAACTTCATCAAGACCTACAGTGCTTTGGGAAAGAGTCACTTCATAGACAGCTTTATTGTCTATTACAACTTCCTGGGGCAACAACCCGATAAAACTAAAAACCAGAGTTTTTGCAGTTTCAGGGACTGGCAGAGAAAATTTACCATTGCTATCAGTAAGTGTTCCAAGAGTAGTCCCTTTTACAGATACAGATACACCGGGTAATGGAGCTTTATCTTCTCCCAATACAGTGCCGGATATATTCTTTTGTTGGGCCGATACACTGATTTGCGAAAGAAGAAGAAAAACAACCATAAAGAGCTTTAATAAGAGAATAACAGGACTCTTTTTGGTTTGAATTAAGTTAGTTTCACTTTTTTTCATTTAGGCTTTAAGATTAGTTCAAATACTTAATTAATATTTAGTACAAACGTTTGCGCAATGTATAAACATTATTTGCAATTTAAAAACATCATTAATTGATTTACCTTGAATAATTGTCAGAATAATGAAATATTACCCTGTTTTTTATAAAATTTATGACACATTATATTACTGATAATATGTATAATACAGAATATGTTTAAAAAAATATTGTAAATATGTTAATTAAAGTTAAAAGGAGAGTCAGATTTGATAAAAATGGATTAAGATTTAACAAAATTGACTTCAAAGCAACTTTGTAAAAATTAAGAAACGTACAATTATCTGACCGGGCTATTTAAGGAAATTAAAAGTAAAAAATCATTAATAAATAAATCTGATTATAATCCGATACATTTTTATCAGTTTAAAACCAACCTTCCGCCAAATGGTTTAATTTTAGCTTTAAGTAACATAACTAAAATCATATTGATTTAATTAATAGTAGATTAGAAGAGTTAATAAGCGCTCATGAAGATTCAGTCATTTCAAATTAGCCATTTAAAATGATTTGATTATTTGCTAATAATTCGTTTTATTAACGGAACGAATAAATTTCAAATCCCCGAATTATATTTTAATACGTTTAGAATTGTACACATCTTCTTAATAAAAATAGCCAAAAGGATATTTTAAATAAATATATTTTGCTCAAACGTTAGCGCAATGATTTAAAAAAAAGGGAAGTAATTATTTTTTTAAGTTTTTAACAGAATTACGAATGATCAGGTTAGTTTTTAGTTTCATGATCAGGGGTTTTGTACCGGGATCTTTTTCTCTGATCTGTTTTATCAAAATCTCGACAGCAAACTGTCCCATTTCACTCTTCTTCTGATCAATGGTTGTCATAGGTGTTCCAAGGTAAGCAGAATAAGGTTGCTCATCGAAAGAAATAAGAGACACATCGTCAGGAATCATTAATCCGATTTCTTTTATTGCCTGCAATACTCCAAGTGAGATTAAGTTACTTAAAGCAAAAATGGCTGTAGGAGGATCCTTAAGACTGAATACCATTCTTGTTTGTTTATAACCATTCTCCAGGCTGAAATCTTTTCCTACAATCATACTCTGATTAAAAGGGATTTTATTATTTCGTAATGCATCAATGAAACCGTGTACCCGTTCTTTATTCGGAAAACTTTCAGGAATGCCCTGTATACATACTATCTTTTTATGTCCCATTAAAATAAGATAATTCACTGCCTCAAATCCTCCCTGATAGTTATCTGAGCAAATTGATGGAAGATCAATCTCGGGAAATGACCTGTCAACTATCACCAATGGAGTTCCGGAAATGTAGGTTTGAATCAGATGCTCAGACTGAGTCCCGACAGGTGCAACAATTATACCTTCTACTTTATGACTGAGAAGCAGGTTTATTAATTCTTTTTCTAAAGCAATATTTTCCCTGCTATCACACAACATTAAAGAATACCCGTTACTTCTCGCTTCGTACTCTATACTTTTTGCGATGTCAGCAAAGAACGGATTAGAAATATCAGGTATAACCAATCCAAAAGTAGCAGTTTTGTTTAATTTTAATCCTCGCGCAAGTTGATTTGGAATATAATTGTATTCTCTTGCAGCATCTAATACTCTCTGTTTTGTATCAGGACTTATCCGATAAATTTCTGCCTTGCCATTTAAAACCCGTGAGACTGTTGTTATTGACAACTTGAGAATATTTGCAAGATCATTAATATCATTTACAATCTTTTTTTCCATGAGATCAGATTAGTGCAAAACCAGCTAAAACTATATTTAAAGTAAGTAAAAATTCACAACCAGAAATAATCCAAAGTGATAAAGACCTTTGAGGTTAAATGTTATTGGATGTGAGAATAATGGACAAAACCTTAAATTATAGTTGATTAATAACTTTTTCCAATTTATTTGTCACATCTCCAGCAATTCCTTCCAATCCAGGGTTTTTAATTGCCATCATTGAGGCAATAGGATTTACAGCTGCCACTTCAATTTGATTTGTTGAAAGCTCCTGAACAATCACATTACAAGGCAACATTGTACCTATTTTATCCTCCACCTGTAAGGCTTTATAGGCATACGCCGGAATGCAGGCTCCGAGAATTGTATATTTTTTAAAATCGATATCGAGCTTTTCTTTAAATTTTTCATGCATCCGGATTTCTGATACAATTCCGAATCCTTCAGTTTTAAGTGCATCAGTTATCCGGATTATGGCTTCGTCAAAGGAAGCATCGATTGTTTTACTGAAATAGTATTCCATAGTTCTGAATTTAAGTTATTAATATTCACTAATTACAACAGTCATCTTCTTTCCCTTTCGCTTTCTCAAACGCTTCCTTCCCCTCCGAAACTGAAAAATAAATTAAGCCTGCTGCTCCGATTAAATCAGCATAGACAAACCCTGTCATTTCATAAATAAGACTTGAGAGAAGCAGTACTACAGACATATAGACGCATACCTTTGTACAATTAGCGTCGGCAATAATTGGCCCCGAATCTAATTGTTTCCCGACTCTCTTTTTTGCATTCATAAGCCAGGTCATCACAACAATAGATATAACCGAAATGACAACTCCCCATAAAGTAGTTACGGGTTTGTGGTGATTAATAATATTAAGGACTATTCCCGCCAGAAGACCGGCAGATAATAAGTAAAAAGCCAGGCCTGTAGTTTTTAATGCTCTTATTTCGAATCTGGTTTTTGAGCTTTCAGGATTTTGCCTGATCCGGTAGATCATTACGGCGATGCCAATTCCGGACATTACCTCAATAAAACTATCCACACCAAAACCAAACAAAGTAAGGGTTTCGTCTGAGTAACCAAAAAATATAGCAACGACACCTTCGATTATATTATAAAAGATTGTAAATAAGCTTAATAAAAAAGCCTTACTGTAAAATTCTTTGATATCCGGAGTCTGCTGTGTCATATCTTGTTAAATAACAACTAATTCCATATAAAAGTTAAATCCGAAGAAGAAAATCACTAAATAACGGGTGAGGCTTGATGCGTGAATTCAGTTGCTAATTGTTGGTTTCTTTTGGAATAATATCGTGGGTACCTCCTTCAACAATACTGGTTGACGACACTAATGTTATCTTGGCTTTGGATTTTAATTCCGGTATTGTTATTGCACCGCAACTGCACATTGTTGACTTGACTTTTCCTAATGTTATATCCAGATTATCCTTTAGTTTTCCGGCATAGGGAACATAACTATCCACGCCTTCTTCAAATGTAAGACTGTTGCTTTCTCCCATATCGTATCGCTGCCAGTTTCTTGCGCGATTAGATCCTTCTCCCCAATATTCTTTCACATAATTTCCTCCGACCATTATTTTCTTAGACGGGCTTTCATCAAATCGTGCAAAATATCTGCCCATCATAATGAAATCTGATCCCATAGCCAGTGCAAGAACCATATGATAATCCTGGACAATCCCGCCATCTGAACATATTGGAACATAAACGCCTGTTTTATTAAAATATTCGTCACGGGCCTGAGCTACTTCAATCAGGGCTGTAGCCTGACCTCTCCCTATTCCTTTTTGCTCCCTGGTTATACAAATCGACCCTCCTCCAATACCAACCTTTATAAAATCAGCTCCTGCTTCGGTCAGATATAGAAATCCATCTTTATCAACTACATTTCCGGCGCCAATTTTTATTTTGTCTCCATATTTCTCCCTGATGAATCCAATAGTTTCTTTTTGCCATTCGGAAAAACCATCGGAGGAGTCAATGCATAAAACATCTGCCCCGGCATCAACAAGCACAGGTACCCTTTCCTTATAATCCCTGGTGTTGATACCTGCCCCGACAATTAATCGCTTGTGAGAATCAGACAATTCATTTGGATTTTCCCTGTGATTATCGTAGTCTTTTCTGAAGACCATGTATTTTAATCTCTTTCCTTCATCTATTACAGGCAGAACGTTCAATTTATTATCCCAGATTATATCATTAGCTTCATTTAGAGAAATTCCAAGTTTCCCGGTAATCAATTTAGAAAACGGAGTCATGAAATCCTTAACCTTTTTGTCTGAACTATCCTTATTCGGGCGATAATCCCTTCCTGTAACAAGTCCTAATAATTTCCCGTTTGACGATCCGTTATCAGTTATGCCAAATGTTGAAAAACCTGTTTTTGTCTTAAGATCTATTACATCATTTAAGGTATTTTCAGGTGTCAGGTTGGCATTGCTAACCACAAATCCTGCTTTATAATTTTTGACCTTTTTTACCATTTCAACCTGTTGTTCTATTGCTTGTGAGCCAAATATAAATGACAGGCCTCCGTTTTTTGCAAGAGCAATTGCCATATTGCTGTCAGATACTGATTGCATAATGGCAGAAACAAAGGGGATATTTAGTTCTATTTCAGGGATTTCTCCTTTATGAAATTTTACCAGCGGGGTCTTTAAACTGATTTTAGCCGGAGAACAATTCTTTGTTGTCAGTCCGGGTATTAATAAATACTCGCTGAATGTCCTTGAGATATCTTCTATAATATGTGGCATGATGTTTTCATTTAAAGAATTTTCCAAAGTTAGAGAAAACTCTTAAATAATCTATCTTAAATTGACCTGGTAAACAGGACGAGTCACAGTCATATAGTATCTTAGTCTTTTTTTAACACGGAGTTAAAGGGTTTTTGATCTCCCCTTCTCCCAGTCAAGTTGTGTGCGTGCGTCGTGCGTCGTGCGTCGTGCGTCGTGCGTCGTGCGTCGTGTGTCGTGCATCGTGTGTCGCGCGTCGCGCATCGTGCGTCGTGTGTCGTGCATCGTGCATCGTGCGTCGTGCGTCGTGCATCGTGCGTCGTTCAGCTTAGAGTGAAACGACCTATCCGAGTTTCTCAACGGTATACTTAAGGGGTAATTCCACATAGAAAACAGAACCTTTATCGGCCTCAGATTCGAACCATATCCTGCCGTTAGCCGTTTCAACATATTTTTTAACAATTGAAAGGCCCAGACCCATTCCTGATGATTTGGTTGTGAAATTGGGTGTAAACAGCTTCTTCTGAAGATCTTTGGGGATACCTGTACCATTATCGGATATTGAAGCTATTACCTTATCTCTTTTTACGACCAGACTGACTTTTATCAAACCGTCACGTTCGGGGGGAATAGACTGTATGCCGTTCTTAATGAGATTTGAAAATACTCCGTTAAGATGCTCCTTATCCGCATATACAATAACCTTGGTTTCAGCCGGCCATTTTACATCGAAAGTAATTCTGCCGGTATCCTTAAAAAGCTCAAGTGTGATTTTTATCTGATCGATAAGGTTCACCTCAGCGGGATTAGTACCGGGCATTTTGGCGAAAGAGGAGAAGGCCGAAGCAATAGACGAAAGATTGTCAATATACTCAATCTGGTTCCTTGTGAAATGTTCAATCTGATTTTCAAATCCCGGAACCTTATCCTTCCATGATTTAAAAAGCTGCTGAACATTAAGTTTCATTGGCGTAAGCGGATTTTTGATCTCATGTGCAATCTGTTTTGCCATTTCCCTCCAGGCAAACTCTCTCTCGGAGTTAGCTAGCTTGTGAGTACTTTCTTCGATCTCGTCGACCATTCTGTTATATTGCTTAACAAGCTCTCCGATCTCATCATTACCGCTGTATGTTAGATGCTCACTTTTCTTCCCCACCATAACTGAAGATAGTCCTGCACCGAGCATCGACAGCGGAGCAGTGAGTCTGCCGCTGATAACAACTGCCAGACCCATCATAATTACAATAAGAAGGAGTGTAAAATTAATAACAGCAACAATCAGGTTCGAGATCTCTTTTGCCAGAACACTCTGCATCCTGAAATATGGCAGATTAAGGTATGCAAGTACTTTGTTATCGGCATTAAAGAACGTGGAATAGGCAGATAAATATTCAAGATTACCGATTTTCTCCTTCTGAAAATATTCGCTGCGGTTAAAGTCCTTAAGATTGATAAATGCCATGTTATCTATCCTACGGCTCGTCAGGTTGCGGGAGAATATCTCCGGACGTGATGTCGCGATAAGATCTCCGTTTAAATTGTATAGATTGATATCAGTGTTGAAAACGTTGGAAAGATTTATCAGAAGGTCATTTAAAGAAGAATAAGTGGTATTCCTCCAGTCGCCTGAAAGATGCTTCTCCATCGAGAGCTTACTGTCAAGTTCAAGATAAACAGAATTAAGTTTTTCCTTTATATTTTCATTATGTTTTGTCTGGTACTGGCTTATAGTTATAAATGCCACAACAACTCCTATTAATACAAACGAAACCAGCAGGATCGCAATATAGGAAAGCTGTAGCTTCTGTCGGAAGTTAAACACAACCAGACTCTTAGACACAGGCATTCTGATCATTACAACAACCAGGTTTGAGCAGAGAAGAATGAAGGCAAATAGATATGCAAATGAAATGATCATGTCTCCGGCATTCACATCAGGACGTGATATCATTATGGTGGCATTTCCGTTTTTATAAAGGACATGTTTATACCCTTCCGATTTGAAGATCCTGTAATCTGAGATCTTATCAATATAATCAGCATCTGTTTTATCATATGGGAACTCTCCTGTTCTCAGAACCACTTCACCGTTAATATATTTGGCGAAAGAATAATCTTTCAGACCGGCATACCCGTGATATTGTTTATCAAGCAGCAGTGCAGAATACCCGGGCTGGAATACATTAACATCGCTGTATAATTCAATAAACAATCCGTTAGTAAAGTTTTTTACCGATTTAAAAAACAACTGTCCGATATAATACGACCTGCCTCCCTGGTTATCAATAAAATAGAAATCAGTACCGGTAAGTTTATGACCATCGCGCTTTATGCGTTCATCGAAAAATTTAAAGCAATTTTCATAGATTTCATTCCCGGGTCCGACACGTAAAGGCTCATCATTACGGCTTAACACTACATTAAAATTGAAATTTCCCCAATACCCCTCAAAATAATTGTTTTTAAGGTAATTTGAAATGCGTTCAACATCTTCCCTGTTTTTATTAAATGTTTCCAACTTCATCATATTCCGGAGAGTGGTATCAGCAGATATATCAGGCCACAGATCGAGTAAAAGATGCTCAGCCTCCGGGTCATTTTCTGTGGAAAATGATACAGCTTCTATCTTAAGGTTTTCAGTAGTCTTTTTTTCTGAAAAAACAGTAATAACATAGAGTGAATAAACGCCATAGATAAGCGAAAAAATCACAGTTATATTAAAAACACCGATATTGCGCTTACCTGATAACCAAATACTTCCGGCAAGAATAAAATAGAATAATTCCAACGGAATTAAAGAAGCGGGGTCAGAAAAGTGCAATAATGCCAGGATAACCAGTGACGGGACCATCGAGAAAAAAACATAGTCAGTCCTGAAATCCTTAACACACCTTAAAGTTTTTATCAGGAAAAATACCGGAATTAACAACAGCAGAAAAGCAGAAGCAAATCCGGCGACACTGAAGATGCTTAGTTCAAGCACCTTATACGTTTCAAAATTAATATTTGATGTTGAGATCAACAACCGGAAAAACAGATTATATACACTGATAAGAAGAGCCCCGGCAATAAATAAAACTATCAGAAAAAGATAATTTTTCACCCCTTCCTTTCCTTTTTTCTCAGGAAATGGAAAATGCCTGTAAAAAACGCTTGAAAAAACTACCGCAAGAACACTCAGTAAAACAAGGTGACCCAATGACGGAATGATCCTGTTAAGTGAAAGCCTGTATGGAGAGAATAATTCGGTTTGAAAAAACACGGCAGGCTTGCCGGTTAAAAGAATCAACAGGTAAATGGTTGAAATAACAAGTAAAATAAAGCCTACTGCAAGAACATTTTTACCCCTGCTAACCAGTATTTTAACAAGTTCAAGAGAAAGGAGAAGAATCAGTACAAATACTCCGGTCCATAAAATCAGGGGAATAATGATAAAATATGTATTCTCTTTTACTTCCGGAAATGTAAGTGAGAAGAGAAAATCGCCTGCCTTATCGAAAATGTGAAATTCAGATGCATTTTTGTCTGTGCTGAGCCCAACGTTTTCAGATAACATGAATTCTTTTTCAAATCCGCTCTTAATAATATCGTTTCCAAAACTATAATCAGTCCTTAGCCTCAGCAGTCCAACGATCTTTTCATTACCGGCCTCAATTGTCGCGGTCAGAAACCATCCGTTCTGCAGAAATATCAGTGGCTTTTTATAAATTGAATCTTCAAGGTAAGAAGGCACGTTAAACCCGTTATCTGACCAGTATGCAAGCTTGTTATCGAGGAATTCAAGAATAGTGATCTGATTATTTTCTGCTACAGAGAAAAGATCGTTTTCAGGTATTGATCCGTGATGATTCTCATTTGCCAGTATCGGTTTCATCCCATTCAGGCAATTCTCCATTATCTGCTCTTTTTCGGCCAGGGTCTTATTGAACATCCTTGTCCTGAAATGGTACTCAAAATCGCTGAAATAAACCGACTCGGCAGCGAGCGCCGTTAAAATCAGGACTGCAGTCAATACCGCAAGAAATATTCTGAAACGTTTAACCTTCATAATCAGATATATATCCTATTCATGATGATAGGGTTCTCCTTTAATAACAGTAAATACCCTGTAAAGCTGTTCAAGAAACAATAATCGTACCAGTTGATGAGGGAAGGTCATTTTTGAAAGCGACATCATGAAATCCGCCCTGTTATAAACTTCTTCTGAAAATCCCCACGGTCCTCCTATCACAAAAACAATACGTTTTTTCGGCTGCATGAATAGTTTTTCCATCCATGCTGATAACTCAACAGTTCTCAGCTCCTTACCTTTCTCATCAAGAAGAATAATATAGTCATCCATACTGACCGACTGAAGAATTCTTTTCCCCTCTTTAAGCTTTTGTTCCTGAACAGACATGCTCTTCGTGTTCTTAATATCGGGCAGAGTTATAATTTCAAAAGATGTGTATTTCTTTATTCTGCCGGAGTACAGATCTGCTACTGCTGAGATATTTTTATCAGTTGTTTTGCCAGTCTGTAATAAAGCTAGTTTCATAAAAACTGTTCCCTCTTTGTTTTTTGCCGGTACTAAACCTTAAATACAAAAATAGTATTTAATAGCATCTTAACCCAGAAGATCTTACAGGTTCTTGTATTAAGAGATTGCCAATTTTAAGTTCTTGGGGGTTAAATAAGTCCAATTAATCAAATAAATGTTAAATTTGTGTAACACTTCTAACGAGAGTCGGCAATATTTAAACTAAACTGAAATGAAATCCTTAAATATTATTCCGGTCGTACTTATTACCTTAAGCAGTATTAATGCAGCTGCCCAGGATCAGGCTAAGATTCCGGGAGGAATTTCAATTGCCATCAAAGCCGGCAATGCTTCTGAATTAGCCAAATACATGAACTCTACAATTGAGCTGCTTCTTCTCGATAAAGAAGATTTCTACAAAAAGAGTGTTGCTGAGACAATTCTGAAAGACTTCTTCGATGAATATCAGACCAAAGATTTTACCATTCGTCACCAGGGTGCAAAAAATGATGCTCAATATGCTATTGGCAATCTGAAGACAGAGAAAGGTGACTTCCGTGTTTATTTTCTTCTTAAGAAAGTTGATCAGGAACTATTAATTCATCAGATACGCATTGAATCTGACAATGGAAAATAAGATCCTCAGGGAATTCATCCTCAGAAGCCTCGCTGAAGATTTAGGAGATGGCGATCATTCATCTCTTGCATGCATACCGGAGGAGACAACCGGCAAAGCAAAACTCCTTATCAAGGAAAAAGGTGTTCTGGCCGGAATAAGAGTTGCAAAAGAGCTCTTCACAACAATCGATAAAGATTTAAAATTAGAATGTATTAAGGATGACGGTGCATTTATTGTGCCGGGTGATATAGCATTTTACCTCTCCGGACGGACGCAATCAATCCTGAAGTCAGAACGGCTTGTCCTAAATATAATGCAAAGAATGAGCGGTATAGCCACTAGTACAAATGAATATGTAATGCTCCTGACCGGATTGAAGACAAAGATCCTTGATACCAGAAAAACCACTCCCGGATTGAGGTTTCTTGAAAAAGAGGCAGTGAGGATTGGCGGAGGTCTGAACCACAGGATGGGATTATATGATATGATAATGCTTAAGGATAATCATATCGATTATGCAGGCGGGATAGAGAACTCAATAAGAAAAACCGGGGATTACCTGAAAAGAAATAACCTGAATCTTAAGGTTGAAATTGAAGCAAGAAACCTGGAGGATGTAAAAACAATACTCTCAATCGGTGGTATCGATCGGATAATGCTCGACAATTTCAATATTCAGGATACTCAATCCGCGGTCAGGATGATCGCCGGAAAATATGAAACAGAATCATCGGGAGGGATAACTCTTGCCACTATCAGATCGTATGCTGAATGTGGCGTCGATTTTATATCTGTTGGTGCACTCACACATCATATTAAAAGCCTCGATATGAGCCTTAAAGCTCTGTGAAGAAATGACGGGGAAACTGGGTGACGGGGTGATGTGTGGAATTAAAACAGATTGATGATTAAGAAAGGGTTAACACTGTTAGCTGCAATGAAGAAACTGTCTGACGAGCTTGCTTATCTCATCATTCCGGTTGTATAATTTCTCGCTCAGTCCTTTATCATCAAATGCTTTCAGTTTAGCGACAACATTGTCAATTACACCCGCGGGGAAAACGCCGTCTTTTTCAAAATATTTTCTTTGGGCTATCAGACATTCAGCTGATTCCCAGCACGATGCCGGCAAGGATTCCAGCTTTTTCTTTTTGCCTTTATCACTATCGTCAAAGATATTATAGTCAACATAAAGCTCTTCAGCTCTTTTTAGCCCGTCTTTCATCTCCAGTCCATATTCAGCAGCTATCACGAGTCCGGCGAAGAGTTTATAAATATCCGCTGAACCATCCGGAGACCTTATTTCCACGGTCTGTTTTGAGGGCATATCGGAAAAATCAGTTTTATCGGCAGGATTTGCATCTTTGATCATGTCCATGGCGCCGTTCCATCCAAGAGGTACCCGGATAAGGACGGATCTGTTTCTGTCGCCCCAGCAGATATTTGTCGGAGCCTCCTGGTGGGGTACCAGCCGCAGATATGAAGTAGGAATTGTATTTCCGAAAGCTGTCAGTGATTTTGAAAGGTGAAGGATTCCAGCCATCATCTTTTTAGCCACATCACTCAGCTTCCCGTCAGCTACCATCATGTTTGTTCCGCACTTTTCAAGCATCATATGAATATGCATGCCTGAACCGGCCTTACCTACAGTGATCTTCGGAGCAAAGCTAACTTCCACCCCGTACTCAGAACCAAGTATACGTATGATCCATTTGGCAATAAGAAGCTGATCAACCGCCTCATCTATCTCAACCGGAAGAAATTCTATTTCATGCTGTTCAAAATCTTCGCCGTCCCTTGAAAAACTCCCGACTTCAGAATGACCATATTTTATTCTGCATCCGGCTTTTGCACAAAGCTCCAGAGCTTCAATCCGCAGATCTTCAAATTTAGCGAATGGACTCGACTGATGGTATCCTTTCTGGTCAGTAAGAGGATAGAGATCATCCTGGGGTGATTTGATATAGTACTCAAGTTCGCCAAAGGCTTTGAACTTGAAACCTGTTTTTGCCATAAAACGGGAATATGCCTTTCTTAAAATATATTCAGGAGCGCTTTCAAGAGGTTTGCCGTCGCTATTATAAAATGAACAGAGTATTTCAAGTGTGGGTATCTCTGTAAAAGGATTGACAAAGGCAGTCCTGTAACGGGGAATAACATATAGATCGCTCGCACCGGATTCCACGAATGAAAAAAGACTTGATCCGTCCACTCTTTCGCCTGCAGTGAGAATCGATTCAAGATGATCGCGGCTGAAGGGAACAAAATTTATCGTCTTAAGTTTCCCGTCATCTGCCACATACCTGAAGTTCAGCATTGAAATTCCTCTTGCCGCAATAAACCTTATGATATCGTCGCGCGTAAAATCTTTAGCTGGCTTTTTCAAATACTGAACCAGTTCATTCTGGTTCATCTGAATATCATTATTCTTCATCATTTTAGGGAAAAGATTAATTAAGGGGTCAAAAATATATAAATAACACAACCTATATTATGACAAATAACTGCTTTCAGATATTATAAAAAAA
>JANYJP010000006.1 GCA_025358455.1 Bacteroidales bacterium | reverse complement strand
ATACCTTCGTAGCTGCTTCCGGTCATCTCATCAGAGCTGACTACATACTTCGGCCAGTTATCTTTTATCAGAAGGAGATTACCAAATTCACGGTCATGTGTACGCTGATCAGGTACCATATATGCTACCTGAAAATATGCTTTTTCTCCCCGACGTTCCGCCACAAAATCAATCTCTTTATCGCCCAACTGTCCAATAGTTACAGAATACCCACCAGTAATCAGGTGTGAATAAACCAGATTCTCAAAAAGCTTATTCAGATCTGCCTGTCGGTAGGGGATTAGAGAATTACGTAATCCATTATCATTAAAATAATACTTTTCTCCTATCTCAAATATCTTTCTTCCTCCTACTGCTCCTCTTTTCACCGGGGTAACAAGCATAACATTTGAAAGATAATCAAGGTATTCGATAACAACCCTGACGGAAATATCAATCCGTTGCGATTTAAGATACTCGCTGATGCGTTTTGCTGAAACAATGCTCCCAATATTATCGGCAAGAAACAAGATAAGGCTCCTGAGTATGGCAACATTCCGTACATGATACCTTTCAACCACATCTTTCAGGATAATCGTATTGAATATGTTGTGAAGGTATTCAAAAACCACATCATCATTCAATCCGGTCTTTACCAGCCAGGGCATTCCTCCATACTTTACATACTTAAGAAAAGACTCCGCGTTGTTTTCAACACGGTGAAATGTAAGAAACTCATTGTAAGAAAGGCTATGTACCTTTATCTCTACATATCTTCCGGCAAGTAATGTGGCAAGTTCTCCGGAGAGCATACGTGCATTGCTGCCTGTGCAGTAAATATCATATACCCCTTCTGTTAAAAGACTTCGGAGCGCCCTCTCGAATTCTTCAATCTCCTGTATTTCATCTATAAAAAGATAACTATATTTTTCTTTGCCTTTTTCATTTTTTGTGTACTCATAGAGATCCTTCCAAGTCAGTATATCACGAAATGAATAATCCTCCTTATTGATATATATAACAGATGCTTCGGGATGCATCTTCCTTATCTCATCCATCAGTTGATAGAGAAGATAACTTTTACCCACCCTTCTCTGGCCTACTAACACCTTAATAAGATCTTTCCCAATGAAAGGTTTTATCCTTTCTATATATTCAGGCCTTGAAATATATTCTTTACTCATAGGTAAATGTTTTTGTAAAGATATGCATTATTTACACATGAGTAATTGCTTTCTGTTATTATGCGTTTTGCTTTGGATGGCAGAATCAAGACATTGTGAGCGTTGAGCGTTGAGCGGTGAGCGGTGAGCGGTGAGCGTAGAGCGTTGAGTAGGTATCAAAATCACGTTCAACAATTTGCCGTACATATTTAAAATTCCCAATCTCAATAGAGCTGCGATATTTATAAATGAATCGGAACCAGAACGCCAGGAAATTATCATCAATAGTATATTTTTGTATCCTGCCTCCTGGTTTTGAAAATACTGGTTTAATACTTCTGATTATCCGGTATTCATTTTCGAGTCTGTCAAGATACCCACCTATGTCCTTCATAAGGATCGATTCTATTTCCGACCGGGATGTTTTTGAAGAGGCAATCAATGATAAAATTGAAAAATATATTGTATAATCTTTCCCAAATTCTTCTATTAAAATATTTTTCCCTTCATCAATCAGCAATGAATTTTCCCTGAATATTTCGCCAAGCATCTGGGTAAAAGTAAATTTGCCCTTGTCCGCGAACAGCTCAACATATTTTGCAACGCCGCCTGTTAATATATAAAAAGCAAGTAAATCACCCTTCCTAATATCAGGTACCTTTGTTGTAACGATACTTTTGATCACATTAACATTAAACGGCTGCAGGTTTATACGTTCGTTTGCCCGGCCAAAAAGAGGTTGCTTTTCATTCTCAAATATTTTCTTCATCATCGAATAGACCGAACCGCTTAAAACCAAGTTCATTCCTGCTTTTGCCTTATGCTTGTCCCACAGGTTCTGTATCTCGCTGTAAACCGATTCGTTTATATGAGAAAACTCCTGAAACTCATCAATTATAAGTGTAAATGGTTGCGTTTGAGCTTGTACCATCAGGTATTCAAACAGTTTTGCAAAACTATTGAATTCTCCCAATACCCGTATACTCAGCTTCATTTCAATCTCTTCAATAAACTCCCTGCAAAGTAGTATTTCACTTTTACGGGCAACAAAAAAATAGAGAAAGGGATATCCTTCGGTTGCTTTAATTGCCAGAGTTGTTTTTCCTATTCTTCGCCTTCCGGTAATAACCGTCATCTTGGCTGACTTTCCGGACAGTTTCCTGGTATCATCCAATAATCTAAGCTCTTCCTCACGGTTATAAAATTCCATCTGAAATGTTCTGTTTCAATTTAATACAGTCAAAAATCAAATATAAACTATTTTATCGTAATGCGGGTTACGGTAACGAGTAATACTATAATTTGAGTTTTGCGGTTCAAGGTTTGAGGTTCAAAGTTCAAAGTTCAAAGTTCAAGAACGGTTTTACGCTGGCGGGCGTAACGCTATCAGGCGTAACGGGAGAGAAAGCGTTTAAAGAATGGATCGGATATGAAATAATTTCCGTTAACTTTTTCAATTACACTACTTTCCACTAACCCAAGAAGCGCTTTTTGGGTAGTCGAGGTAGCAGATAAGCGAAATCGTCTGGTGTAATCTGCTGAAAACACATTCTCCCCGCTTATTACCAGAGATATTAATAACTTTTTCTGATATGCTGATTGCCTGCCGTAAAGTTCAAAATAATAATCATTTTTCAAATCCACAATTTTTTCAGCACAAAAACCCACAACTTCAAGAGTTACTACTTGTTGTGATGAAACCATATACTGCCAGACTTCGGCAGACAGTAACTGAATATAATATGGTATATTCCCGGCTTGTTCTATCAGATAAAGTGAAACAGGCTGGTCAATTTTCATACCTGATAATGAAAACCTGCTTTTCAGATATTCAATAGTTTCTTTCTCCGGCAAAGATTCTATCTGCATCAGCATTGCAGCATTATAAAATGCTCTGCCTTTATTATTAAACATATCGTTGAGCAAATGTGTCCTGCTTCCTAAAAAAAGATAGTTCACATGTTCCTGCTGCTGGATTTTACTGCGAAGAAGCTTTTCGAAATTTTCCCCGTTAAGATTGTTAATTTCCTGAAATTCATCAAAGACTATAATATACGGTTTATTTTCAGATGCAAGTTTCTCCGGCAAGTCAATAATATCTTCAAGGGTTTTATCTGCAACCTTATCATCAGTAAAATCCATTGTGAATTCCGGATTGCCAACCTGATCAAAAACCAGTTTTGGACGGATCCCTTTTATCAGCGAGGCAATCCTTTTTACAGCGCTCTGCAGGTTTTTTTGTTTTGCAAATATTGCTTTGGAATATGATACGATAAATGATTCCCTTGAATAAACAGGCATAAAATCGAAATAGATGCAAGTATAACCCAGTTTCTCCAATTCCTCTATTGCGCGAAACACAAGCGATGTCTTCCCAAACCGCCGTGGAGCAAATAAGACAAGGTTATTTCCTCCGGATAAAGTAGAAACAATACGCTTACATTCTTCATGTCTGTCGTAAAAATATGGTCCTTTTACGATGGTACCGTAACTAAAGGGGTTCATTGGGGTTTAAGGTTAAAAGTTCAAAGTTCAAGGTTCAAGGTTCAAGGTTCAAGGTTCAAGGTTCAAGGTTCAAGAAGCTTTTGCACTGAGCTCTGAGCACTGAGCTTTCCGATAAGTTTTTCGAAACTCTTTCACAGGAATGTTTGACAATTTCCTTGTTGACATTCCAAACTTATTTTAGATGAAACAAGGCAATCCGACTTCCTGGTGGTAAGTATTGCCAGAATATTTGTCAAATATCTCAGATACATATTCATTGTCTTTTATTACAGATGTAATACTTGGCGCTATGACTTTCTTTGGCCTTTGGGCTGACCCTTTCAATTCCCAACCTAATCCGGTTAAAACCTTACCCAATGTTTTCTTTTTAAGAGTGTAATCAACAAAATCTTCAAAAACTATTCCGAAAGAGTTCCTTGCTTCTTCTAAATTATTACCGTATCCGGTCAAATCCAAATGAGGGGAATAAATTAAGTGAACCTTATGTTCATCCACAAAATGAAACAGCAGAAGCTTAACCTTGAAACTTGCTGACTTATTTTGATATTTTCCCTCAAAAATATATTCTCCCATATTACCTATTAATTAATCGCAAAGTTAAATAAAACTTGAATGCGTTGAATTAATCGTTTCGCGCTTTGCCAACCGAAGCTGTCTTTGATCGATGAAGCTTTCTTTGACCGACGAAGCTTCAGCGAAGTCGGTAGCGAAGTCGATAGTGAAGGTTGGTGCACTGAGCCCTGGGCATTTTAAAAGGTGGGGTTAAAGGTACCGGGTTATAAAAAACTAACTCGCTACATTAAACCTGGAAACTTCAATTTCAATACCTTTCCTGACTGTCTCCTGAGCTATAGCTAATACTTTTGTAGAAAGTTCTTCAGAAAGATAGGAATGACCACAATTGTTGCAGATATAGGCAGGCACCTCTTTAATGACAACGACTGAATTATTCTGTTCAAGAGTAACAGTTGTAAAACCCTCGAATGTATTTCCATTTTTGCAGATTACACATTCCATAATTACCTCCTTGTTTTAAAATTATCCATCCAGATATCCGACCCGGGGTGATATGCAGTTATTACTATAATTT
Organism: Bacteroidales bacterium; assembly: GCA_025358455.1. Classification (GTDB taxonomy): domain Bacteria; phylum Bacteroidota; class Bacteroidia; order Bacteroidales; family VadinHA17; genus LD21. Next base: position 990 of record JANYJP010000006.1, on the reverse strand, counting down.
TTTTTTCAAAAGAATTTTGAGCTATTACAATATGCAAAGGTAATTCATTTTCATAGGCTAGCAAAAGCTTGCCTGGATATGGTTTATCATCAGGATAACTTCTGATTTCTTCTCCATTAATAATTGCATATTTTACTTGCTCAACGGAAATATTCCTCTTAAACATTTGTTGAAGCGCATGAAAAGAAAAAATTATATCCATATTAAATTGAGGCTGAAGGCGAAATCAAGACAAAAGACAATCCACCTTCGCTATAATCTTCAAGTCGTTATGGGGGGTAAAAAGGAGAAAGTGAAAAATCTCAGAAACGGAGGACTGCAAGTTGAGGCGAAGCCGAAATCCCGAGAGCGAAGCGACTCGGGAACTTCAAGACAAAAGTTAAATCGGAGCGCAGCGGAGATCCCGCTTAGGCGGGAGGTTCAAAGTTTATCGTTTCGCGTTTATTTTTTCAGATAGTTGATGAGTAGAAGGGTCGTGGTAATAGCAGATAATGAAGAGCCAAGTATGAATGAAAAAGTCGGAAGATTCATGTTGAAGATCTTTTGTTTCAATGGTTCAACAATCACCACGTCATTGGGAAGAAGAAAATATGCCTCAGATGACAGAATTTTTTTGTCCTGGAGATCTAACCTGAATGTTTTAGTCCCTTTATCCATTGGCCGGACAACAAGAACTTTGCTTCGATTGCCATAATCCCCTACACCACCGGCACGACCTATTGCTTCCAGAACTGTAAGATAATTGTTGTAGTTAATGTATGTCCCGGGGGCTTTTACCTCTCCAATTACTGTAAACTTAAAGCTCAGCAGTTTACATTCAACAGTTGAATTTTTAAATACTTTATCGGCTGATGCCTGGAGTAATTTCCTTGTCTCATCGAGAGTAAGACCACCCACTTTTATTGCTCCAACAGCAGGCAACACTATGTTTCCCTCAGGACTAACATCATAACCATAGATATATCCGCCTGATTCGCCCTGGGTGATATA
>JANYJP010000085.1 GCA_025358455.1 Bacteroidales bacterium | reverse complement strand
GGTGATAGATGAAATTAATCGCGCAAATATTTCAAAAGTTTTTGGAGAATTAATCACCCTTCTGGAAGATGATAAAAGACTTGGAGAGGAGAATGAATTGAAAATTACTTTGCCGAATGGAGAAAAAGATTTTGGTGTTCCTCCTAATCTATACATCATAGGCACAATGAATACTGCAGACAAATCTATTGCATTAATTGATATTGCTTTGAGAAGAAGATTTGAGTTCCTCGGTTATTATCCTAAATATGAAGATATTGATCCGGAAGCCATCAGCTTACTTCAAAAAATTAATGCGAATATTTTTGAAAAGAAAAAGTCAGCAGATTATTTAATAGGTCATGCTTACTTCATGAAAAATCAGCCCATTGAAACCGTCCTGAGAAATAAAGTTATTCCATTGCTAATGGAGTATTTCTCTGGCAAAACTGAAATTGTTAAAGAAATTTTTGAAGGTTCAACATGGATTGTGGCTTATGATTCAACAGGATACACATGGCTAATTGAAAAGGGGTAAATGGCTTTACTTTTTGAATATGGTAAATGGGAAAGCGTTATAAACAAGGATGCTTTAAACCAAATGTTGAAAGACATTTGGAAGCAAAGAATTTTTGTTGACAGTGAAACAGAGCTTAGTGAAGCTGATAATGATAATCATTTCCAGCCATTTTTAAATTTTGACAATAATCAGGTAAGGGCTAATAATTACGTTGGTTTTATTCAGAACGATGACGATATAATAGAAATATATCCGAAAGTTTTTCGGAACTCCGAAAATGCGAAAGTACAGAAGGAGTTGATGCTCCGCCATATTTTTTATTGGTTTAGTTATTGCCGTAAATGGAGATTCCCCTTTAGTCAGGCAACTCTTGATAAAAAAGATATTAAAGAGTTTCCTGAACTGATAATAAACCTCATTGCCAATCAGTTTCTAGAAACTATTTCAAAACAACCACTTACGATGTATCAACCGGTGGAAGAAGCATTTCAGACTCCACGTGGTTCAATAAATTTTAAGCGTTACTTAAATAATGGGATGGCTTATGGAAACTATCAAAATATTGATTGTGATTATGAACCATTTCTATTTGATAACAAGGTAAACCGGATCATTAAGTATTGTACAAGATTGCTACTTGCGCAAACTAGATTGCCTGAGAACCTCAGAATATTGCAGGATGTTATCTTTATCCTGGATGAGGTTGATGATTTACCTTACACAATTCATGATATAGAACGAACGAACTTTAATTCATTCTTTGAAGATTATTCAACATTAATGAACAGTTGTAATCTGATATTGAGCCAACAGCTATATGCAAATAATACCTACAATCTTTCGCAATGGTGCTTGTTATTTCCTATGGAATATATTTTTGAAGATTTTTTAGCCGGGTTTCTTAAGGAAAAATTTCATAAGCACTGGAAAGTTGAGTACCAGAAATCAGAAAAGTACTTGGCAACAAATAAAGACGGGAAGAATATCTTCAATATGCAGCACGATATCTTTTTGACTTCAAAGGAAAATCCAAGTCTGAAAATTATTATCGACACAAAATACAAACTACGAGATGTTAACTATAAAACAGATTTGAAAAAGGGTATAGCACAAAATGATCTTTATCAAATGGTGAGTTACGCATTCAGGAGAGGTTGCACGGATGTGATGCTGGTTTACCCAAATCTCTCTGATAATTTAAACAGTCCTGATAAATTTGAAGTAGTTTCCGGTTTCCCGGCAAATGAAAAGATCAATGTTACTGCTATTGAAATCCCATTTTGGTCATTGACAAACTTCGACAGTTTAACAACTGAAATAGAGAAGGTTGTCGCTGATAAATTAAATGATATCAGCCAGTATAGTCAATCAGCTAGTATTAACTAAAGTCATAATTATGGTTGTTTATATCTACGGGCCATAACCGTCCCTTCTGCCGTCAGGCACATTACGCAAAGGTAAAAATGTTAATAATTCTATATTTGTCATTGCGTAAAGAGCCTTCCGGCCCGTCCCTGCCACTCAATTCGGTAGACAATATATGACAAAATTCTTCATCCCATGACAGTAATAAAATTTGCCCTACCTTTAACAAGCGGGTTAATGCAATAAGCTTGTCACAATTTTTGCATCTCACCTCGACAATTTCATCATGACCCAAAACCTCTCGTCAGTTTACAGGTTACGTAAAACCGGCTCTGGACAGTTCCTACATCCTGGACAACTTTATCTTTCGCCGGGATTTGCAAAAATTGCGCCATGGTGGCTTGCCCGCCGGGAGAGTTTTTCGGCACCCTCCTTCGCGTGAAAAACGCTTCGGAGGGCGAGGCCAGGACTCGTAACGGCGAACTGCGCCACCAACGCTTTCTGCTCATACCCGCTGGCCGTTAACGCACATAAGAGGGCTTAATCAAAAAGCTAATAGAGGTTCCGCTAACCCCGGATTGGATTGAAACTGGTTTCTCACACTATTGGGCGGATGTTCTGATACTGATAACACCAATTGCAGCATTAAGATTATTCAGGTCTTCTTAAATTTTGAATAACTTTAGATTTCTTTTTAAGATACTATTATTATGATTAATATTCCAGAGACAGAGAAAAAGAGGATAGTTATTGTAGGATGCGGTTTTGCAGGACTCACTCTGGCCAAAAAGCTTAAAAACACCGGATTTCAGGTGGTAATTCTTGATAAACATAATTATCATCAGTTCCCGCCGCTATTCTACGAGGTAGCTTCAGCAGGTCTTGAAGAAACTTCTATCCTGTTTCCTCTCCGTAAGATTTTCCAGAATTATAAAGATTACCATATCAGGAAAGCAGAAGTGACATCAGTGGATACAATTAATAATCAATTGATAACAACGGTCGGGAATGTCGGGTATGACTATCTCGTATTTGCTCATGGCGCTACAAATTCATATTTCGGATCTGTGCAGATGGAGCAGCATTCAAAGGGAATGAAGACAATCGCGGAAGTACTTGACCTGAGGAATTCTCTTCTTATGAACTTTGAAAATGCCCTCACTGCTCAGAATGAGGAGGAGAAGGAGATGCTTCTGAACATCGTAATCATAGGTGCAGGACCATCAGGAGTTGAGATAGCAGGAGCTCTTGCTGAAATGAATAAATATGTACTTCCGAAAGATTATCCTGAATTTAAAGATTTAAGGGCACACATTTACCTTATTGAAGCCACCGACAGAGTACTGAACCTTATGTCGCCGAAATCATCAGGAAAAGCAAAGGGATTTCTTGAAAAGTATGGTGTTCATGTTCTGACTAGTACCACGGCCACTGGTTGTGATGAAAAAACTGTTTACACAAGTTCCGGGAAAAAAATCAGTACAAGCATGATAATCTGGACAGCAGGTATTAAGGGGAATGCAATAGACGGATTAAATGCTGATTGTTATACCAGAAGTAACAGGTTAATTACTGACAGACAATGCACTGTTAAAGGGTACACAAATATTTTTGCACTCGGAGATATTTCCTTGATGACTGAGGAAAAATATCCTTCCGGTCATCCTCAGGTAGCGCAGGTGGCGATACAACAGGCTGTTCTCCTGTCGGATAATCTGAAAAGAAAGACTCAGAATAAACCTCTTGAAGAATTTAAATACAAAGATCTGGGCACAATGGCAACAATTGGAAGACACCTTGCAGTAGTCGAGTTGCCGTATATCCGTTTTCAGGGTGTATTTGGATGGTATGTCTGGATGTTTATACACCTGATGAGTATTATTGGTGTCAGGAATAAACTCTCAATTTTCATAAGCTGGGCCTGGAAGTATTTTACCTACGATCAATCAACCAGAATAATTCTAAGGCCAAAAGGTTGTGCCTAAGTCCTTAAACGCAGCGTGAGATCCTAATTGATTGTCGAAAACCCACTTATGATCTCGGTCAGAAATGAAGGAAGAATACCAAGGAATAATATCCCAATTACTATTATGACCAGGACCAGGTTCCCAGTAAAAGATATGTTGAGTTTATAGTCTTTTTCTGAAACAGTAAACATTGTTTTAATTACCCTGAGATAATAGTAAAGACTGATTACTGTATTAAGTATCAGGCTGATGGCGAGTACCCATAATCCTGATTTCAAACCTGCCAGCACAAGGTAGAATTTTGCAATAAATCCCGCGGTAAGTGGAATCCCGGCCAGGGAAAGAACTGTCAGAGACATGACAATGGCTATCCATGGATTTTTCCAGAAAAGTCCTTTAAGATCTTCAAGATCTTCTGCATCACGCTCACAGATAGAAAGAATTGAAATAACACCAAAGGCACCCAGAGTCGTGATCATGTATGAAACCAGATAAAATACTGCAGCCTGAATACCGTATGACGTCCCGGTTAAAAGTGTTATCAGCAGGTACCCGAGATGAGCAATCGAGGAATATGCCAGTAACCTTTTTAAATTTGTCTGTTTCAAAGCCAGCAGGTTACCTGTAAACATTGAAAGAACAGAAATTATAGTAATTATTATAACAAGGGCAGTATACTGATAACCATGGACATCGAAAAAGAATCTTATTGCAATAGCCAGCACTGCTCCTTTTGAAATTGTAGCTATAAATCCGGTAACAGGAGCCGGTGCACCCTGGTATACATCAGGAGTCCACATATGAAATGGTACAAGGGCCAGCTTAAACCCGATCCCGACAAGCATCATTCCAAATCCTGCTACCAGAAGCGGAGTGAGTCCTGAAGAAGTAAGCGAGACCCCGATTTCTTTAAAATCCATTGTACCTGTTGATGCATATATGAGTCCCATTCCGAATAATAAAAATGCCGTTGCCACCGAAGCAATTACAAGGAACTTCACCCCGGCTTCAATACAATAATTCCGGTTTTTAAGATAAGCAACGAGAACATACAATGAAATACTTAATGTTTCAAGTCCGAGAAAGAATGAGATAAAATGATTTGCTGTTACCAGAACAGAAGCTCCCAACGTAGCAACAAAGAGAATAATAAAGTATTCTTCTCTTTCGCCGCCCTGATGATTAAGGTAAATATACGAGAGTACAGTAATAATAAAACTGGCGCAATAAATAGCCCCAAGTAACAGTATGCTGAAATTATCAAAAATAAACAACGGGGCGATCCTGTAAGGTGTGTTTGGCAATACAATAAAAAGCGACAGGAATGCTGCTAAAAACATAAACAAAGAAAAGCCATAAACGACTTTATAATTCCTTGATAGAGTAATAGTTAACATAATTATGATCGGGGCACTTGCAACTATCATAAGAGGAGTCAGACACAGGAAATCAAGTCTAGTCATAAAGCATGTATTTATTTTTCAGCTTTGCTTACTTCTTTTTCGATAACGCTATTAAATAGTTCATAATCAACCTTCCTGGTTTTTGAATCAAAAGATTGTTCTTTTATATTAAGAATTTTCATTATCGAAGGTTTTGCAGTTCGTATAACAGCCTGTGGAAATATTCCAAGGTAAATGATTACAATTACCATACTTCCGAGTGCAATTGATTCACGGATTGATAGATCCTTCATTTTGTGTTCTGAATTTTGCCTTCCGTAAAATACTTTTTGCATTATCCTCAGGGAATAAATTGTACCTGCAACCAATCCTACACTTGCCAGACAGGCAAATAGTATACTGGATTTGAATACACCTGAAAGTGTAAGAAACTCGGCAATAAAATTTCCCAGACCAGGAAGTCCGAGTGAAGCCATAACAAAAATAAGTCCTATCCCCCCCATAACCGGGATATGCTCCCATAAGCCTCCCATTTTGTTCAGATCGCGGGTATGCATCCGTTCATAAAGCTGCCCTGCAATAATAAATAAAGCACCTGTACTTATCCCATGCACAATAATCTGCATCACCACGCCCTGGTATGCAAGTTCATTAAATGCAAATACTCCGAGAACTATGAACCCCATGTGATTTACGCTTGTATATGCCACAAGTCTTTTCAAATCTGTCTGAGAAAAGGCCAGTTTTGCTCCGTAAAGGATTCCAATAACTCCAAGTGCCATACCGACGGGTGCAAAAGAAGCAGCTGCATTCGGGAAGATAGGAACCACGAAACGCAATAAACCATAGGCACCCGTTTTCAACATAAGGGATGCAAGAATAAGACTGCCTGCTGTTGGCGCCTCGCTGTGGGCATCAGGAAGCCAGCTATGGAAAGGAACCACTGGTAGTTTTACAAGGAATGCTGCCAGAAACCCGCACATTAATAACATTTCCATGGCGGATCCCATTGGTGTTACAAGAAGTTGCTGGTAATCAAATGTATATGTTCCTGTATTATTTCCATGTACGAGGTAAAGGCCCAGAATAGCTAAAAACATTAACAACCCGCTTGCCTGGGTGAAGATGAAAAACTTATAAGAGGCATAGATCCTGTTTTCATGGCCCCATATTCCAATAAGAAAATACATTGGGATAAGCATTACTTCCCAGAAAAAGTAGAACAGGAAAAGGTCCATTGAAAGAAAGACTCCTGTAATTCCTGAAAGTATCCACAAAATATTAAAGTGAAAGAATCCCGTATTTGTCTGAATTTCCTTCCATGAGATAAGCACAGCTATTATACCTATGAAGAAAGTAAGAAGTAACAGCAACAAACTCAGTCCATCCATTGCCAGATGAAGATTGATACCAAAACGTGGTATCCAGTTCGTGTTGTATTCAATAAGCCATGTTTTATCTAAATTTATTCCATTTCTGAAATAAATAAATACGACGATAATAAAATCGATGAAAAGTGCGGCAAGGGAAATATATCGGGAAAAAAGTGAGCTCCGTTTTCCGGTTATCCAGGCTATTACTCCGCCTGCCATTAGTATTATTATAAGGTATATAAGTATCATAGGATGAGCATAATTGTCAATAATACAATAATACCTGCTGTCAGCACAGTGACGTACCATCTGAGTTTGCCGTTCTGTGTCTTAGTCAGTAGCATATTGAAAAAGCCTGTAGCCGTAGCGATACAGGTGTAAATTTTATCGATGAAATCTTTTTTATTAATTTCCGATAACCATACAATCGGCCTGACAAATAAAATGTCATATAACCTGTCAAACTCCCATCCTTTATAAAAAAAGTAACTTAACCGGCTTTTCCCGAACGACACAGAAAAAGCAGATTTTTTATAAAAAAAGATGTATGCCAGGTATATTCCTCCAACAGAAATAATTGCTGATATGATTTGGAACATCCATTCAGGAGTTGTTTCATTGCTTAAAGTTATAGCAGGAAGTAAAGGTGTTAATAGCTTCGAGAACAGCCGTATGGGTCCCAGGTTATCAGGCAATTCGATGAATCCTCCCACGAGAGATAATGATGCAAGAATGATCAGAGGGATAGTCATCAAAAGGCCTGGTTTATGTTTCGGTTGAATTTTCAGCTCCCCAAAAAATGTCAGAAAGATCATCCTGAAAGTGTATAGCGAAGTAATAAATGCACCGGTTATACCAGCAAGCCATAGCCATTTGCTTCCCATCCCTGATGACCAGGATAACCATAATATCTGGTCCTTGCTATAGAAACCTGCTGTAATTAATGGTAATGCTGATAATGATGCGCCGCCTATCAGGAATGTTATGAAAATTACAGGCAATTTTTTCCTTAATCCTCCCATTTTGAACATATCATGTTCCTCATGCAGAAGAAGAATGATACTTCCGGCACCAAGAAAAAGAAGAGCTTTGAAAAATGCGTGAATCATAAAATGGAATATTGCCGCTGACCAGGCGCCCACGCCCAGTGCCAGGAACATATAACCAATCTGGCTTATGGTTGAATATGCCAGTACCCGTTTAAGATCGTGCTGGGTCAATGCGCTGAATCCTGCAATAAGCAGTGTTGCAGCACCAATAACTGCAATTGCAGTCTGAACTGCAGGAGCAAGAGTAAAAAGTACATTCATCCGGGCAATCAGGTACACTCCGGCTGTAACCATAGTGGCGGCATGTATCAGGGCGCTGACAGGAGAGGGACCCGCCATTGCATCGGGCAGCCATGTCTGTAACGGCAGCTGAGCGGATTTCCCAAGTGCACCTCCAAGCAAAAGAATTGCAGAGATAACAGCAAGAGGAGCACCCGGACTCCATTTAACCGGAGCCTGCTGCATCACTGATTCGATATTAAGGGTTCCAAAACTTACAAATAAAAGAAATAGCCCAATGATCATTGAAGTATCGCCGATACGAGTCACAATAAATGCTTTTCGTGCTGCAGCTCCATTCGCAGGATCCTTATACCAGAACCCTATGAGAAGGTAACTACAGAGACCAACTCCTTCCCATCCAAAATAAAGCAGCAACAAATTATCAGCAAGAACGAGGATAAGCATTGAACTGACAAACAGGTTCATATAAGCGAAAAAACGGGCAAATCCTTCATCATCTTTCATGAATTCTATTGAGTAGAGATGGATCAGTGTGCCAACGAAGGTGATAACGAAACAAAAGATCAGCGATAGTGAATCGAGCCTGAATGAAATATCAGCTGAGAAACCGCCGGCATTTATCCATGTATAAAAAGTTGATATCCAGGCTCCTCCATCAGGATGGGAAGAGATAAAATTCACTCCGGTAACGATAGTAATAAGAGACGATAATGTAACAGAACCCACCCCAAGTATGGCTACCCCTTTACGCGGAATAAATTTTCCAAGCAGAGCTATTATCAGGAAGCTCAGCAGAGGTATGGCCGGGATAAGTCCGATATAATTGGTCATATTCTATTATTTTTCATTTTCCTTTTTATCGTGCAACCTGTTAATTGCATCCGCATCAAGTGTTCTGTAATGGTGATACATCTGAAGTATTAAAGCAAGACCGACAGATACCTCTGCTGCCGATACGGTAAGTATAAAAATAAACATAACCTGTCCGTCAGCCTGCATCCAGTGTGAACCGGCAATTATAAATACCAGGGCAGCACTGTTGAGCATTATCTCAATCGACAATAACATAAATATTATATTCCTCCGCACAAGCAAGCCAAGAAGTCCGGTTAAGAATAGTGCGCCGGCAAACAATATTTGTATTTCCATTGATATTGTTACCATAGCCTTAGATTTTCCTGATGTTATCGATAAACCTATGCAGTACCTTTTTCTTTTGTTTCCCAAGATGGTATCCGCCTATTATCCCTGCAAGTAACAGTATAGCTGAAATTTCAACGGCAAGAAGATATTTTGTAAACATTTTAATACCGACTTGTTTCGGTCCGATTATGTCTGCTGTAGTTTTTTCAAATTGAAATTCTTTCAATACATAAATAAATATTATAAGAAGTGCTAACGCGAGTATTGAAGGTACAATCCACATCCGCGGAGTGAGCCACTTGTTCTCCTGTTCCTCTTCGAGCCCAATATTAAGCATCATTACAACAAAAATAAAAAGAACCATTATGGCACCAGCATATACTATGACTTCAAGGGCAGCGCTGAATGGTGCTCCCAGGATATAAAAAATAACAGATATCGAAAGAAGAGAAAGAATGAGGTAAAGCAGAGCATGAATAGCATTCCTGTTTGTAATAGCTAACAACGATGAAATTATTGCCACTCCTCCTGCTATGTAGAATATTGTATTCATATTAATGTATCAGATTTTTCAAATCTACAGGTGCTTCTTCATTTTCCCCTTTGCCGGTACCTTTGACTCCCATATCCACCCCGGCAACATTATAAAAATTATAACCATGATATTTGCCTTCACCGCTGATGAGAAGATGTTCTTTTTCGTACACCATATTCTGTCTGTCATATTCCCCCATTTCAAAATCGGGAATCAGCTGTATGGCATATGTCGGGCAGGCCTCTTCACAAAAACCACAGTAAATGCATCTGGAAAAATTAATTCTAAAGAACTCCGGATATCTTCTTCCATTCTCATCGTTTGCTGCCTGCAGAGCAATACAATCAACCGGACAGACTGCAGCGCAAAGATTACATGCAACGCATCTTTCATTGCCGTCTGAGTCGCGCGAAAGAATAATTCTCCCCCTGTAGCGAGGGGGCAGATATGGCAGTTTTTCAGGATATCCCTGTGTTTCCCTCTTGTGGAAAGCATGAAGAAAAGTGTACCAAATGCTTCTTAATATGCTTAACATTTTTATTTATCAGTTTTATAATTCATTGCTACAATATCCGGATTTTTATAATGAGTGTGTATAAATTAAAACTCCCCCGGTTATTAAAATATTAAGCAACACAAGAGGAAGTAAAACTTTCCATCCCAATTCCATAAGCTGATCATAACGTGGTCTTGGTAAAGAAGCCCTTATCAAAATGAACATACAAATAAAAAATGCAGTTTTGAGAAAAAACCAGAATGCAGGAGGGAGGAATGATGGTCCGAGCCACCCGCCAAAAAACAGCGTAGCGATAAGGGCTGAAATAAGGGTAACGCCCATATATTCCCCGACGAAAAACATTCCAAATTTCATTCCTGAATATTCCGAATGATATCCGGCTACCAGCTCCCCGTCTGCCTCAGGAATATCAAATGGAGTCCTGTGAGTTTCGGCTATACCTGCTATGAAAAAAATCACAAAACCTACAAATTGAGGAATTACGAACCATCCGCCACGCTGAGCTTCAACTATATCACGCAGACTAAAACTGTCAGCCATCATAATAACGCCGACTAATGATAATCCCATGAATACTTCATATGTTAACATTTGCGCAGATGCCCTGATTGATCCGAGAAGTGAGTATTTATTATTTGAGGCCCAACCCCCGAGAACAATGCTATAGACTCCAAGTGATGAATTACCAAGAAAGAAGAGCAACCCGATGTTTGAATCAAGTACAATGAAATTATCTGCGAATGGAATAACTGCAAAAGTAAGAAGTATCGTAGCAATTAATATTCCCGGAGCCATAACGAAAACGGCCTTATCAGCAAAAGGAGGGATCCAGTCTTCTTTAAAAAATATTTTTATCATATCGGCTATTACCTGCAGTAACCCAAACGGCCCGACCCTGTTTGGCCCTAACCTGTCCTGGAACAATGCCAGCAGCCTTCTTTCCACATATATCAGTCCTGCTGCTATTGTAAGAACACTGATTAAAACCCCGGCTATGATAAAAACGAACTTCATATTAATTATTAAATCAAAAAACAAGTCATAATTTAATTATGTACTTAAAACCTTTCCCAAGTCAGGAAGGTCAGTATATTGCATACCGGCAGTTAATACTGATAATCCGGCCACCCCATCCGGTATTTTATTGTCATGTTTAACTATAGCTGTTATAACAACTTGATTTATAATGAATTTAGATTTCTCATTTTCTATCAATTGTAGTTTTGTTATTTCTTTTTCATTGAAAAGGATAAATGGCTCTGATATACGTTCAGCTATCGTTTCGCCTTTTGAACTTAATTCTTCTGAACCAAAAATCATATAAACCGGAACAATAAGTAATTCACCGGGTTTAGCCTTAAACGGATCAGGAAAATTTTTAAAGTAGTCAACTGAACTTTTATTCTTATTGCTGAATATTATGATTCCCGGATCGCCGCCTTCTTTAAGATGTCCTTCAGGTTCGTCCATGTATTTAGTCATGGACTGTGAAGAATTCCAACCCGGTGACCAGTAATAAGGTATCAGCGATGAAGGAGGGTCGCCTTTATATCCTTCCATACTGAAATTCAAAGGCGAATCATTGTCCTGGGGAGGTTTGGGTTCGCTTACTGATATATTGGCATTCATTGCTGTTCTTCCGCTGAAACGTTTGTTTTGTCGTGCAATTTTTTCATTGAAGAATCTGAAATCAGCTGATACCATCTTTTCTTTTATGCCTGAAAATACAGGATAAGAACTTACAAGAGAGGCAACAACATTGTCAAACTTATCCCAGGTGTAATCGTTGTTTTTTTCAGATATCTTAACCATGTCACTTATCCATCTCCAGCTTTCTTTTACCGGCTCCGCTACTTGAATGACATTATAGAACCGCTGGGCCCGGCCTTCATTATTTACAATTGTTCCGACTGAATCAGCAAACGTAGAAGCTGGCAACAAAATATCAGCTCTTTTAGCCGTTTCATTCATGAGGTGATCCAGAACAATTATCTGCCGGCATTTTTCAAATATCGAATCTGCATTTTTCAGTGAAAGTCTTCCGTATAAGTCATTTTCAAGGATTATAAGTGTATCGGCGCCGTTTTTACTTATTGTGTCAGCTGCCTCGTCAAGTGAGCCTCCATCAAGCATCGATAATCCGACGCTGTTACATTCCGGAAAAGCGATCGCGATCGATGGCTTTTTCCCTGCAGTTGAAAGGGCAATGGCAATATTTGCGGATGCATTCAGAATGTCCTCATTGCCACTGGTTATACAAGTTACAATCAAAGGATTTTCAGCTGCTGATAAAGCATCGGCTATTTTCCGGACTCTATTCTGAAGCTTTTCATCGGGATGAATCAATACGGGCGCACCGGAGTTAATTGCAGAAGCTATTGAATATCCAAATCTGGCAATATCGCCAGGTGCAGCGTTATATATTTCGTCTGCCAGTTCATCAAGTTTGGTGCTGAAAGATGAGGCGATAAAGAAAGGACTTTTTGTATCCTGGTCCATTTCCCTGACAGCATTATCATTCCATTTTGGAATTCCCAGCTTTGCTGCAATTCCCAATGTTTTATTCCTGGAAGCCTGCCTTAACGAAAGTGCCATCATCGGAGCTGTATTGGTAACATCTTCTCCCAGGATCAATACCGCGTCGCATTTCTCAATTTCCTTAAGAGAGGGTGAATGAGCAATTCCACTTTCAAGGATACTCACAGCCTTTTGAATCAGTTTTTGTTCTTTACCGGAAATGCCATGGAAGAAATTATTTTTTCCAACCAATGCAGAAAGAGCGAAATTTGATTCGAGCGATGCTCTTGGTGAGCCAATTCCAACTACTTTTCCACTCTTGAAGATTTCCGATAACCCTGTTTCAGATACTTCTCTGGCTTCTTGCAGATTATTGTTTTTTGAAGGCCTGAACTGAATCTTTTTTATTCTATCCGGATTGTTTATAAACTCGTATCCAAACCTTCCCCTGTCGCATATAAAATACCCGTTTACTGAACCATTATAACGGCTCATTACCCGTCTGACGGATCCATACCGCTCACTTACAATAATATTACATCCAAGACCGCAATGCATGCATACTGATGGAGCATTGGTCATATCCCATTTTCGGGCATAGTGTTTTTTCAGGGGTTTATCAGTAAATACACCTGTTGGACAAACTTCTACAAGGTTTCCGCTGAATTCACTCTCCAGTATTCCGTCTTTGTGCCTTCCGAAGTAAACATGATTTGCAGAGCCAAATACATTCAGGTCCTTTCCTCCTGCATAATCTCTGTAAAACCGTACGCATCTGTAACATTGAATACAACGGTTCATTTCATGCTGAACGAAGGGCCCCAGGTTTTGATTATTATAGGTACGTTTTTTAAATACGAACTTTCTGTAGTTATGTCCGGTCATTACCGTCATATCCTGAAGATGACATTCACCACCTTCATCACAGATCGGACAATCGTGAGGATGATTAGTCATAAGTCCCTCAATAACAGCAGCTCTGAATGTTTTTACCGCAGGGTCATTTACTGAGATTCTCATTCCTTCAGTAACAGCTTCCATGCATGACATAACTACGCGGCCTTTCTTGTCATCAGCATCAGCAAACTTTTTAACAGCACAAAGTCTGCATGCTCCTACAGATCCAAGTGAAGGATGATTGCAGAAATACGGAATATCAAACCCAAGTGCAAGACATGTTTCGAGTAAATTCCTGTCTCCTTTCACTTCATAAAAAGTACCGTCTATCTGTATTTTAATCATAATCGCCTCCATGGACAATGTTTCTCTTCAATATGCTTTAAAAAATCATCACAGAAATATTTCAGTCCACTCTGAAGTGGTTCCATGGCACCTGGTGCGTGTGCACAAAAAGTATTTCCCGGGCCCATATATTGAGTCTGGAATTCAAGAATACCGATATCTTCCGTCTTGGCAGTTCCTTCTTCAAATGATTCAAGTATTTTCTGTACCCATGGAAGTCCTTCGCGGCATGGAGTGCACCATCCACAACTTTCTAATGCAAAGAATTTTATCATGTTGTGAATAAATGCCACCGGGCATGTTTTATCGTCGAGGATTATCATAGTACCTGTCCCCAGCCTGCTTCCGGCTGTACGTACAGATGCGAAATCCATTCTGGTGTCCATGTGGGCTTCAGTCAAAAAATCTGTTGAGGCTCCACCTGGAATTACTCCTTTGAGTCTGTAACCATCTTTCATACCTCCGGCATGCTTCTCAATAATCTCCCGCAATGTTGTTCCAACCGGAAGTTCCCATAGACCTGGTTTGTTGACTCTTCCGCTAACACCATATATTTTGGTTCCACCTTCGCCGGTAATACTTAGTTTTGTGAACCATTCTGCACCATTTTCAACAATATGAGGAATCCAGCAAAGCGTTTCGACATTATTTACTACAGTTGGCTGGCCAAATAGTCCGCTTGTGGCAGGAAACGGAGGCTTGGCCCGGGGTAATCCTCTTTTCCCCTCAAGTGAATTTATCAATGCAGTCTCTTCGCCGCAGATATACCTTCCGGCACTGCTGTGAACATAAAGATCGAGGTTATACCCTGTTCCCAAAATATTATTGCCAAGATATCCTGCCTCATAAGCTTCTGAAATAGCGTTCCGGATAATTATCTCTGCCTTTTTGTATGCCCACCGGATAAATATGTATGCTTTCCGGGCCTGGATAGCGTATGCTGCAATAATCATCCCTGAAATGAGCTGATGAGGATTGCCTTCAAGCAAATACCTGTCTTTGAATGTCCCGGGTTCCATTTCATCGGCATTGGCAATAAGATATTTTAAACTGCCTCCGGGCACATCTTTTGGTACAAGGCTCCACTTCAGCCCTGTAGGAAAACCGGCTCCTCCTCTTCCCATCAGATTAGAACTTTTTATCAGACTGATTATATCAGCAGGAGCCATTTCTTTAAGAGCCTTATGCATTCCCCTGTATCCGCCAACTTTCTCATAATCAGATAATCTGAGCGGAGGTCTGTTTTCTTTAATATGTTCTGTCAAAGGGGTTTCCATAATCAGCTATTGATATTTTTCGAGTATTTCATCGATACTATTGATAGTTAGATTGTTATGAAGATCATCATTTATCATCAAAGACGGCGCATGATCACAATCGCCCAGACATGAGATGGGTAAAAGGGTAAATCTTCCATCGGGTGTTGTTTCTCCGAAATGAACAGACAGTTTATCAGAAATATGTTTATACATTGATTCATATCCCATAACCATACAGCTGATACTGTCACAAACCAGGATTACATTTCTTCCGACTGGTTTACGGTATATCCTTGTATAAAAAGTTGCAACACTGTCAACATCCTCAACAGACATATCAAGTTCCGAAGCTATCTCCTCAATGGCTTCATCAGAAATCCATCCGCGATGATGCTGAACAATCTTCAATGCATCAATGCAAGCTGCTGCCGGGTAGGGGTAGAGCCTGGTTTCTTCATATATTTCTTCTTTTTCTTTAGTACTCAGCATATATTAAATTCACTTATAATTATCTGTCAAGATCAGCTAAAACAAAATCCATTCCTCCAAGTATGGACAGTAGATCCGGTATGGTGTATCCTTTGCTTATTAACGGAAGCATCTGCATATGGGGGAATGACGGGGTACGGATACGTGAACGGTAAGCTGAAGTATCACCGTCGCTGATAAGGTAATAGCCATTGCTTCCTTTAGATGCTTCAATTGGAACCATAGCTTCTCCGGCAGGGATTACCGGGCCCCAGGTTACTCCAAGGAAATGTGTAATCAGAGTTTCAATATCCTGCATTGTCCTTTCTTTTAATGGAGGAGTGGTTAGCGGATGATTTGATTTATATGAGCCTGCAGGCATATTATTAACGCACTGCTGTATTATCCTGAGGCTTTGTCGCATCTCTTCCATCCGAACTGTAGATCTGTCAAAACAATCACCATTTTTCCCGAGAGGGATATCGAACTCAAAGTTTTCAAAGCCTGAATACGGTCTTTTTTTCCTGTAATCCCAATCGTATCCTGTTGAACGCAGACCAGCACCGGTTACGCCCCATTCTATTGCTTCTTCAGAGGTATAAGCTCCAATCCCTATAGTTCTTTCTTTAAAAATCCTGTTTCTGATAGTCACCTTTTCAAATTCCCTTATTCGTTTGGGGAAGTAATCAATAAAGTTCTGAACCAGGGTGTTCCATCCTTCGGGGAGGTCGTGAGCCACACCGCCAATTCTGAACCACGAAGGGTGCATGCGTCCGCCGGTTATGGCACCAACAATATCAAAGATTTTTTCCCTGTCGTTAAAGGCAAAAAACACAGGTGACATCTGGCCAAGATCCTGGGCATAAGTACCAAACCAAACCAGATGACTGGCAATACGAAAAAGTTCGGTCATCATTATCCTGATCACATTTGCCCTGTCCGGTACCTCAATGCCGGCAAGTTTTTCTACAGATAGTACATATGCCAGGTTATTTATAACCCCACCCAGGTAATCGATTCTGTCTGTGTAGGGGATATAAGTGTGCCATGATTGTCTTTCTCCCATTTTTTCAGCTCCCCTGTGATGAAAACCAATATCAGGGATTAACTGTACTATATCTTCCCCGTCTAGTTGCAGTATTAACCTGAGCAGACCATGTGTTCCCGGGTGCTGAGGTCCAAGATTTAAAAACATGAAATCCGTATCCTGGTTTTGTGTTTTCAAACCCCATTCTTCAGGATTAAACTTTAGATCGTTATCAGCAATCTCACGTAATTGGTCATCAAGAACGAAAGGACCCATTTCTGTTGCTCTTGCCGGATGCTCTTTTCTTAAGGGATATCCTTTCCAGGATTTTGGCATCAGTATCCTGCGTAAATTCGGATGGCCAATAAATTTAATTCCAAACATGTCGAATATTTCCCGTTCGTACCAGTCAGCAGAGGGCCATATATCAGTTATGCTTTGAATTGAAGGATATTCCCCTATCAATGGAACTTTAATCCGTATATCCTGGTTTCTGTCAAGTGATGTAAGATGGTAAACTATTGTAAAATCACTTTCAGGCTGGTTCGATCTTTTCAATCTTCTCCGTTCATCAATTGCAGTAAGATCGTAAAGCATCCGGAAGGGCTGAATTATTTCAGTTTTCAAAAATTTCAGCAAATCTTTTACCAGGTCGGTTTTAGTCCATAATGTAAAAGTGCCATCTGCAGTGGTTTGCAGAGCTGATACTGATGATTCGCCAAACCTTACCTTAATAACTGATACCAGAGACAAATCATCATTCATAAGAAAGCCAATTAGTTATGGATAATATATTTAATGATTTTAGCTTAAACTTCATTCATTGGTCTGATATTCCCCATCTTCATGCGTTCATCAGTTTTAAGATCCCTGATTGAAATTTTTTCCCTTTGTGAAATGCCCTGAGGACCAATAACCCAGCTCAGAGGACGTTTCTCATTACCAATAGAATCACGGAGTAACAAAAGCCCTTCCAGAAATGCATCCGGTCGGGGAGGGCAACCTGAAACGTATACATCTACCGGGAGGAATTTATCAACCCCCTGCACCACGCTATAAATATCATACATGCCACCTGAATTTGCACATGATCCCATTGAGATTACCCATCTTGGCGCCATCATCTGTTCGTGCAGTCTTTTAATTATAGGAGCCATTTTTATGAAAACAGTACCGGCTATAATCATCAGATCAGCTTCACGGGGAGTGCCACGGATGACTTCCCCGCCAAATCTGGCTATATCGTAACGACTGGTTATTGAGGTGGCCATCTCGACAAAACAACATGAAAGTCCGAATGCGAAGGGCCAGATTGAATTTTTTCTTCCCCAGGCAACCATATCGTCAAGTCTGCTGAAAAGAACAGACTTCTGAATCACTTCATCTATATCTGTTAATCCTTTTGGAAGTGCTGATTCTGATGGTTTGTTTAGATTATAGTTCATTTCAGAAGTTTGTTTTTATATTTCAGTATTTCCCTGCCCTGTGGACCAAAATCAAGGGCTTTAATTCCTATTTCATAAACAAGTACCACTAATAATATTCCAATAAAGACAAGAATACCCAGGTATCCTGCAAATCCAAGTTCCCTGAATGAAATAGCCCAGGCAAAAATAAATACAGCGTCAAGATCGAAAATCACAAAAAATATTGCGATAAGATAAAAATGCGAAGAAAACCGTAGACGGGCGTTGCCGGTCGGAGGAATGCCTGATTCGTATGGCTCATCGGTAAGCTTTTCCTTATGGCGTTCACCCAGAACCCATGAAAGACCTATCATAACACCAACAAGAAGAAGAACAATTGCAGCATATATCATGAAGGGCCAGAATACAATTGCACTTATTGTGGACATAATCAACAATTAATCAGGTTAGGTATTATTTCCTCTCTCTAAAGTTATTGATTTATTATGAAATTGGAAACAGTTTCTTATAAAACAGATTATTATTTGTTTTGTTCTGAAATTTTAAAAAGAGCTTTATAGTAACGAGATAGTTTAAAAGGCCGGATCAGTTTTGGCAATTCAAAATGTTGTTTAACTTTGACTCATTACTTTTTATTTTTCAATCATGATGGAGTTATTTCATTCACTTTTTGATTGGTACATGGCCAATCTTAACTATTTAACCATCGCGTTGCTGATGGCTATCGAAAGCACTTTTATGCCATTACCATCAGAGGTGGTCATCCCTTTTGCGGCATATAAAGCCGGTCAGGGTGATTTAAATGTTTTTCTTGTTGTGATTTTTGGAACGATAGGGGCACTGACAGGTTCACTTATCAACTATACTCTTGCATATTACCTTGGCCGTCCCATAGTTTACAGTTTTGCAGAGTCGAAGATTGGGAGATTATTTCTGCTTTCAAAGGAGAAGGTGGAGCATGCGGAGAATTATTTTATAAAAAATGGAAAAACTTCCACTTTTATCGGTCGCCTTGTGCCCGGTATCCGTCATCTGATATCAATTCCGGCTGGTCTTGCTAAAATGAGCCTTCGTGACTTTATGCTTTATACCTTAATAGGAGCAGGTATCTGGAATATCATTCTTGCCGTTATCGGGTTTTATTTATACGAAGTCAGAGAACAGATCTTTCCATATGTTGGTCATATCCTGGTTGTAATCGGAGTGTTATTTATTGGTTATCTTATAATTAAAGCAAGAAGAAACAGGAAAAAATCCTGAATAATTCCCAATAAGAAACTCTTCCCCTCTTATTATTCAAAACATAAATAGAGGAAACTCCTGGCACACTACTGTTTGATTTATGCTAAATTCTTAGGTAATTTTGATATTACTTGATATTTCATATTGCTATTTCAAACAAATTGCCCGCTGTGATGTTTTTATAACTGATATATCTCTTCTCTGATGAAGTAACTGCATTCCCTTTTACACATTCACAACATATTATAATCCGTTAACTAAAATTACCTTGCCAACATGAATCTTTACCTGAAATTTGACTCTGGCATTGCTTTTAAAAAAATTATACAGGAGCAAATGGATAAATTGAATATAAAGTACGCGTATATAGGATTCGCGGAAATAGAAATAGACGATGCTATTTCTAGCGCCAGACTCAATGAAATTAATACAAGCTTATGCAACTACGGTATTGAAATTGTTGAAAATCAGAAGAATATACTTGTACAGAAAATAAAAGATACCATTATTGAAATGGTATACATGGATGATAAACTTCCGACGTCAAACTCTTATTACATCTCGGATAAGCTAAAGCAACGTTACAGTTATATCTCTTCTGTTTTCTCAGAGGTCACTTATACTTCAATTGAAAATTTCATTATCCTGCAAAAAATTGAGAGAGCAAAGCAATTAATAAGCGCCAATCAGGTAACCTTTACTGAAATTGCATATATGCTTAATTATAGTAGTATAGCACATTTTAGCACCCAGTTCAAAGGTGTTACAGGTATAACACCATCAACTTTCCAGCGTATTTTGACTAAAAGACGTAAAAATAATCTGGACTTAAAATGACGCAATACTCATGTCCTTAATTGTGTTTAACTTCAATTAATAGTTAAAAAATTAGTTATCATGCAACAGGAACCCATACAAATATTACTGGCGGAAGATGATGAAGATGATCGCCTGTTTTTTAAAAAAGCTTTTAATGACATAAAAATAAAGACAAATGTCAGGTTTGTGAATGATGGGGTTGAATTAATGAACCATTTAACTCAAAGCAGCAGTCAATTGCCTCATATACTGTTTCTTGATCTTAATATGCCTCGTAAAAACGGGCTAGAGTGTCTGGTGGAAATAAAACGCATGACCCATTTGAAACATATCGCAATAGCCATCTATTCTACTTCATCATCAGATAAAGATATTGAAGAAACTTTTGTTCAGGGGGCCAATATTTACATTAAAAAGCCAAGCGATTTTACTGTGCTTAAGCAAATTTTGGAAGAAGTAGTAAAAGTTAACTGGCAATATCAAACGTCAGGATTGAACAGAGATACTTATTTGCTTAGTCTTTAATTTTATAATGAAGGAATGAGCCTCAAGTCAGTATTCAAATCTGCATTTTTTATTAAATGTATTTTTGTGATATTTTTAAGTCTGTTGTTATTCATTTCAAGTATTTCGTATAAACATACAAGATCTCTTTCTGAATCTTCAGGATTTTTGATCCTTTCCTCTAAAATTCAATTTCAACTTGAGAATGTTTTATTTATGCTTCAAGAAGCCGAAACCGGGCAGCGTGGTTTTATTATTACGCACGATACTGTGTTCTTAAGGCCTTATAAAACGGCACAGCAAAAAATTTACATTGCATACCTTAAATTAAAATCATTATCAGTTGACAACCGGCAAAATCATAATTTGGATACACTTATGCAATTAGTCAACTTAAGGTTTGAGTTGATGGACTATTCACTCAAAATTGCTGCAGGGAAAACAGATGAAAAGATATTAGATGGAAATTTGCTTCGTGGCGAAAAAGTAATGAATAAAATTCGGGTTTTCATCAATAAAATGTATGATTTGGAAATTAGCAATTTTAAGGAGCGTCAAAATAAATATAAGAATGAGGACTCATTTTTACCCATATCCATTTTCTTATTCATGATTTTTTCTTTAGTCGTTCTCATTTATTCCTATTTCAAAATCATGAAAGACTTGTGGAGTTTAAAAAAGTTCAATAGTGAATTATTGGTTATCCATGAATCGATGAAACATTCAGAAATAATAGGAGAATTTGGCATTTCAATTTGGGATTTAGAAACAAAAAAACTTCAATATTCAGATAATTTATTCAGATTATTAGGCAGTCTACCGCAATCGTTTGAGCCAACTATCGAAAATTATTTAAAATTTGTTCATCCTGATGACAGGACAACTCTTACTGTCGGTGCAGAAAAACTATTTAGTGAAAATAAGGTAACCCGGAGCTTTTACAGAATTTTACGGGCCGACGGAGGCGTTAGATATTTTATGTCGCAAGGTGAGTTCATTTCCGATGGAAGCAGTAAATTACATATAGGTGTAATTAAAGATTTAACAGAGCTTCAGCTGAGCAAAATGGAATTGGAAGAAAAAAATCACGAGCTTAAGCAAAGTATTGTTGAATTAGAATCTTTTAACAGGGTAGCTAGTCACGATTTACAGGAACCTCTTCGAAAAATTCAAACCTTTATTTCTCTGATTTCCGAAAAAGACAAGATACATATTTCTGACGCCGGCAAACAATATTTATCTAAAATCGAATCTTCAGCAAATCGCATGCGTATCCTTATTGATGATTTGCTTATGTTTTCACGCACTAACAAATCACAAAATGTTTTTGAGAAAACAGATTTAAATCTTTTGCTTGGTAATGCCCTTCAAATGCTTAGCCAAAATATAGAAGAGAAGAATGCAGTTATACATTCTTCACAACTGCCGGCTTTAAATGTCATTGATTTTCAGATTAAACAATTATTTATTAATATTATTGGCAATGCTTTAAAATATTGCAAGCCCGGGATTCCTCCTGAAATTAATATTAATTGTGATCAATTACCAATTGATGACAATCCTGTTTTTATTACTAATACTTTTAAAAAGTACTATAAAATATCAATATCTGATAATGGAATAGGATTTGACCAGGAATTTTCAGAAAAGATTTTTATACTTTTTAACAGATTACATCAAATAGATGAATACCCGGGCTCAGGAATCGGGCTTGCTATCTGCAAAAAAATTGTCGAAAACCATAAAGGATTCATTATTGCAGAAGGCAAACCGGGTATTGGAGCAACATTTACTGTTTTTCTTCCTGCTTAAACTTAATGAAGTACCATACATTGCGACATTGTGCAGGCAGTTAGACATCTGTCGGGATTTTGTTTCCATGTTTCAGGAGTACCAAAGGGTAAAATCTCTGTAAAAACAAGTATTATTTTTTTAACATTAAAACAATATAATCATGAATACAAATACAATTAAGCGCAATGGCGCAACGGAATACGGATCATTGAACATTGGTATGAAATCTTCACAGCTTATGAAATTATTCGAAGATGAACTGAAAGACATTTATTGGGCGGGGAAAGCGCTTACAAAAGCTATTCCCAAAATGGTAAAGTCTGCAACCGCGCCGGAGTTAAAAGAAGCTCTTGAAAGTCATCTTGCACAAACTTACGAGCAGGTAAGTCGGGCAGAAAAGGTTTTTGAAATTATTGGCAAAAAGGCTGTTCCTAAAAAATGCGAAGCCATGGAAGGCCTGATCAAAGAAGGAGGTGAAATCATGGAAGAATGTGAAGTGGGTGCTATGCGCGATGCAGGTATAATTTCAGCTGGGCAAAAGATTGAACATTATGAAATTGCTTCGTATGGAACCCTACGCCAGTTTGCCGAAACTCTTGGCTTTACCGAAGCATCCGGTTTACTCGAACAAACGTTGTACGAGGAAAAGGCTGCAGATGAGAAACTGACCGAAGTTGCTGTTTCTACTGTGAATATTGAAGCTTCAATGGAAAAGCAGTAATATCTAAACGTAAATTTAATATCTCACCTTTTAAGAAATAGCGCAGTAATCAATGCCCTGCGCTTTTCTTATAAAAATTCAGCTAAGATGGCTACTCAGAAAAATAGAAGAAACTGGTTTGAAACATTTGCTTCCAAAGCAACAAAAGCAACAGATCAGAAATAAAATCAAGACCATTACTAAATAAGAATTTCTATAATTAATCTTTAGCACTGAAAATAGATTCTTGCCTGACTTCTAATCAAAGTAAATGTCAGGGTTTTTTTGCGTTATCTACCCACCGTATTGTGTCAGCGTGCTACTACAATTCCAACTGAATATTCATTTTAAGGTTAACTATTTTGAACATATTTTTTAAAATTAAAGTTCATATAACTGATAATTATATAAACTTTTAATTGAATTATGTAACACTTATGAAACCAAAGCTGCCTAAATTACTGAATTATTCTACCTATAACTACTTTCTAAAGAAACTGATAGGTTCTGAATTTTAACCTTAAAAATTAGTGGTATGAAATCATTAAAAAGAAAAACACCAAAAAATGCCAAGATTGATGATCTTGCTAAAAACACGTTTAGTGGACAAGGAGAATTTTTAACAACAAACCAGGGATTACGCATAAAT
>JANYJP010000072.1 GCA_025358455.1 Bacteroidales bacterium | reverse complement strand
GTTAGAGTGGGCGGTGCCGCCCACTCTAACCTAACCCCTCAAAAGCCAATAAAACACTGTCATTCCGAATGAAGCCACCGCAAACAAATCTTAAACCGCAGAGATTTACAAACTAAGGTGGATGAATGAGGAATCTCCTGTTCCCGAAACAGTTCGTCTAAAAGATGGTGTCATTAGCTGACAGAAATCAGAAAGTCATAAAACCCTAACAGACTTGAAGGAGATAAATACTAATTGAAACAAATGCTTTTATGATGTTTAGATGCGTACAAAGATTAGCTTCAAAAGGTGGGGGAACTTTTTATTCAGTTTCTCATTAATCCCAAAAGTTTAGGTTGAAGGCTATGCGTTTTACCCCCTTGAGTTTCACCTTAGGGGAAAGGGATCCGGGGATAGTTAGGAATATGTTACCTTAATTATGAAGAAATGCATAGCTATCAGGATGTCTTCTGTCTTTTTCATGAATAATGCATTTCAGATCATTTTCAGAATACTGACTATGTTTTTTATCATATCCGTATCTGCGACCTTTCTGGAAAATTCAGGAATCCCCGGTAAGTTGCCCATGGATATGCCTTGTCTTCTGAAAATCATCTCACTATCTATAATTTTTCTTCCCGTAAGATGAAATTCTGTGGCTCCGGTGACTTTTGCTATCCAGGCAATATTTGAGTCGGTTATTCCGCTCCCGGGCATTATGGTTATTCTTTCACCGGCTTGTTTTATTAAAAGACTTATCCTTTCAGTCCCCTCAAGTGCTTTGTCTTTCAGGCCGGAGGTTAAAATCCTGCCTGCACCTGATGTGATCACATCCTCAAGACCCTGAACAGGATCGGAACACATATCAAAGGCCCTGTGGAATGTGGCTGACATTGGGTTAGCAAACTCAATTAGTCTGGCAGTGCGTTCCAGGTCTATTGCGCCTCCTGAACGTAAGATTCCTAAAACTATTCCATCAACCCCGCACTCTCCGCAAATATCAATCTCCCTTCGCATTATATCGTATTCCAGATCAGTATAAAGGAAATCTCCACCTCTTGGCCTTATTATCACATTCAGACCAATATTCAGATTATTTCTGGCTGAAACAATAGTACCATACCCTGGAGTAGTTCCGCCTTCCCCAAGGTTATTGCATAACTCCACACGATCGGCACCGGCATTTTGGGCATCAATTGCCGATTCTACATTGTCTACACAAATTTCCAGAATAAATTTCATCCTTAAATATAAGTATTTTTCTCTTTCCCGCAGATGTTGCAGATTTTAGCAGAATAATTTGATTCTGATCTACTCAGATCAGCGAAATATGTAGAAAACATTTGTATCCTGAGATAAGTGAAAAGATTAAATAAAAAAATGAATTTATGGTTTAGATAATTTTATAAAATATTATTTTTTTTCAGTATAATTGTATTGAACAAAAATCTGAAAGTTATGAAACCAACTCTTTTAGTTCTGGCAGCAGGAATGGGCACTCGTTATGGTGGTAATAAACAGCTTGATGAAGTAGGACCTTCCGGTGAAACAATAATTGACTATTCAATTTATGATGCAATCCGGGCCGGATTTGGCAAAATTGTTTTTGTAATAAGGCGTGATATAGAGGAACAGGTAAAAGAACGTTTTGTAAAAAGACTTAAGGGCAAAATAGAAGTTGATTATGTATTTCAGGAGATCACCAATCTTCCGGAGGGGTTAAAAGTAGCTCCGGAAAGGCAGAAACCATGGGGTACAAGTCATGCTATACTTGTTACTTCACAAAAGATAAAGGAACCCTTTGGCGTTATTAATGCAGATGATTATTACGGTGTTGAATCATTTTCTATCCTTCATGATTTCCTTGTAAATGATAAAGATCCTAATTGTTATTGTATAGTAGGGTACAAAATGGGAAATACATTATCTGAACATGGACATGTAAACAGGGGAGTATGCGGAGTAGGGGATGGCCTTCTGAAAAATATTGTTGAAACACGTCAGATTGAGAAAACGTCAAGTGGAGCACAAGCTCCGGGAACAGATGGTAAAACTCTCCTGTTTACAGGTAATGAGGTGGTTTCTATGAATTTATGGGGTTTTAAACCATCCTGTTTTAAGTTTCTTGAAGACGAGTTCAGAAACTTCATTAATAAAAATGGGATGGATCTCAAATCTGAACTGGATATCCCGACTTCCATTGACAAATTTGTCAAGAATGGGGAGATAACTATCAAGATCCTTATGAGCAACGAAAGATGGTTCGGGGTAACGTACCGTGAAGACAAACCATTTGTTGTCGACAGTATAAATAATATGATCAGGAAGGGAGTTTACCCTTCCAAAATCTATTAATTGCCTTAGAAATTAAAAGCCCTTTTACCCGTTTTTAGGACAGTACCGGCTTCTTCACTGCAATCAGGGCTCTCCCTTTTGCATCCTGTCTTATCTGGTAGCGACTCCTTGCTTCCTCAGGATCTGCTCCGACAGCTATATAGAGCTTTGTTCTGGCATTTATTACTACTTCCTGCATTTTTGTAATGTCAGGTGTTTTAAAAATTGTTGTTTTTTTTTCTTGCATAATACAACTCCATTCAATTATTCGGTTTCAATAATCTTAATTTGATGTAATTTATTTCAAAATGACTAAGCAGATAATGTAAGGATCACGGGAAGATTTGAAATCACCCAACTGCTGGCCTCGTTCAATAACGGGTGCAAAGATAGTCAATTTAATCAGTAATTCCCAGAAAGATCTGCACTAATCTGCATAATCTGTGGGAAAATATGTTTTTACCAGATGAAATCACAACTGTAGAAACTGGTATTGTCGGTATTATCAGTTACTTTAAGCGACAGACTATGTTTAGTTCCCTTAGTGATTCTTTGATCATCAAATCTGTAAATCAGAACATTGTTTTTTTGATCATATTCAAAAAGCGCCCATTTTCCATCTAATTGGGGCTCATAAGATTTTATTCCTGAAAAATCATCTGTGATACCGATCCGCATTTCCCTTTTCCCGGTAAGGTCAGACCCTGATACCAGACCGTTTGATGATATTATTGGAGCAACCGTATCGATTCCAATAAAATAATTGCCAAAAGATGTGACATCAGCTGAGATATACCCGTCTGACCAGCTGCTGTTAAAGGCTTTTTTTGTCATATCGTCCCCTGATTGTGCAATAAGCATCTTTGATTCTTTTCCGGCAGGAATTTTATTCGGTTTGATTGCGAGGGTATAAGCTTTATGAACCGGAGTAAATTTGTTATGAATGGAATAAAGTTCAGATAACATATCCCTGGTTCCGGCGCTTTTATTGAATGTGAAGTAAACTGTATCATAAAGAGCTCCTGAAGGAATACTTACTAAAATGTTTTCAGAAACAAATTTATTGCTTTTGTTAAATGGCATGATTTTAAGATTTTTATCAATTATTTCTGTACCTGCTACTGTCTTCTCCGGCTGAGACTTAACATTAAAAGATAACGACGATTGATTATCATTTGCATCGCTTACTGTAAACTTCACATGATGAATCCTGTTATCATTGAAATTACAGAGGCCCCTGTTTACAACTTCTTTATAATCGCCCAGCTTGTCATTTGGAAGCACATATGCTCTTTCGATATAAATATTCTCCTTCATATATGTTTCATAATCAATATGGCTGTTCACATATCTTGATTCATTAAATGAAAATCCATCCATAACATATCTGTATATCGTCACACTGTCGATTTCCAGCTTTATCGAATATACCGCACATTTATTGTAACTATCATTAAGCAGATCGTACGCTTTGATGCCAAAGCCGGTAAGACCGCTTGCAATAATCTCATTGTCCGCAGAAATAAAATACTTACCATGCCCTCCTGTAACATTTAATTTTCTGATGTTATGATGTTTGTTTACGGAAGAATTTTTATTTATCGGATAAATAGCCAGTTTTTCTATAACAGGTACAATGTTGTCAGCCAAACCAAGATTAAACAGAAGCGGATTAACAGGTATTTCGCTGTCAGATTTCCTGATCTCAAAATGCAGATGAGGGCCACCGGAACTTCCGGAATTACCAGAATATGCTATTATTTCACCCTGTGCAACAGGAAATTTTTCTCTGGAGGGGAATAAAGTGACCAGAAAACTCTTTTTATCGTATTGCTGGGATTTCACGAATTCCTCAATTTCAGGTGTAAACCTTTCAAGATGCCCATAAACAGTTGAATAGCCTGAGGGATGTCTCACGTAGAGCGCTTTCCCGAATCCGCCAGGCGATACACTTATCCTGTAAATATACCCGCTTGCAACAGCAACAACTTCTTTGCCTGTGGCACCCTGTGTTTTAATGTCTAAACCTGAATGGAAATGATCAATTCTAAGTTCACCGAAATTTGCAGAAAGTAAAAGAGGGATATTAACGGGTGAGATGAAAATCGAATTATCTTTTGGTTTGTTATTTAATGTACTGAAAAGCAATATACTGACGATAAATAATCTGGTTAATAGCATCTTGATCTGATTTTTCAACTTTATAGAGGTGCAAAGCTATACTTCTGGTTCGTCAAGGCAAACAAATTCACTCAAATTTTTGAAAATATCATTAAGTATGTTAATTTTGTCCTAAAGATTTTATTATGCCGGGTCAGGGTTATGATGAATTAATTGTTTTAAACAGAAAGCTTGATGATTTGTTTAACCGATTTAATAACCTGAAGGTCCAGGTAACAGATCTTACAAAAGGAAATGAAGTTTTAAAAGCCATGCTTCAGGACCGGGAATTGAAAATGAAAGAATTGGAAATAAAGTACGAAAGAGTTAAATTATCAGGAGCATTGTTGGGAGAAGGCGGGAATGCCTCGGAAGCAAAGAAGAAGATAACAGAATTAGTGCAGGAAATTGACAAATGTGTTGCTCTTTTAAACAGATAATATATAACAATGGATGATAAGCTTTCGATCAGGGTTAATGTAGCGGACAGGTATTATCCATTGAAGGTAGAACGGGAAAATGAAGAGAAGATCCGGAAAGCAGCCAGGATGATTAATGAAAAGGTGCTGCAGTACAAACAACGGTACACCGATAAAGATGTACAGGATTTTCTGGCTATGGCTGCACTTCAGTATGTAATTAAACTCACTGAAGAAGAGGAAAAACTTGAAACAGATTATCTTCCCGATGCCTTAAAAGAACTGATTCAAAAAATAGATTCGGTTCTGGAAACTAAAGAGTAACAGCGTTCTTTTAAATAGAAAATTAAATTGCCCGCATTGTTTCTTCATTCATTTTTGAAACTCAACAGTTAAAACTTTGGAGCGACCCTTAGTCCAGCCAGAACAGGCCTCATCCCGATTAGTTGGGATCCCGCGTAAAAACGGGACAGTGGAAGTTCAACCTGAATTAGTAGCTCCAGCCATTCAGACATGGGGTTTTATAAAATCTGGAGGAACTTTGCGGGTTTTTTATTATATATACACTAAATAGATAAATGATGACTTTAATAATAGGAACTTTGACTAACGGACTGATGATTATCATCTGTATATCAGCCCTGGTAATAGGCTTTGGCGCCTCATACCTTGTGTGGCAGATAGCGCTGAAAACCAGAAGCAGAAAAATTATTAGTGAAGCTGAAGCCGAAGCTGAAGTAATAAGAAAAGAAAAGATACTCCAGGCAAAAGAGAGATTCCTTCAGCTGAAAACAGAACATGAAAAAGTAATCAACGAGAAGAACAGCAGAATAGGACAGGCAGAAGGCAGAATTAAGCAAAAGGAGCTGACTCTTTCTCAGAAACTTGAAGAGACACAACGCAAAAAGAATGAGGCTGATGCCATCAGGGAAAACCTTACATCGCAGCTTGAACTGGTGGAGAAGAAATCTGAAGAGGTGGCCCGGCTGCATAAACAGCAGGTTGATCAGCTTGAATCTATTTCTGGCTATTCAGCTGAAGAGGCTAAGGACCATCTGATTGAATCTTTAAAAGAGGAAGCAAAGACAGGAGCAATGTCATACGTGAACGAAATCCTGGATGAAGCCAAGATGACCGCCAATAAAGAAGCTAAAAGGATTGTAGTTCAGACAATTCAGAGGGTAGCTGCTGAAAACGCGATAGAAAACGCTGTTACTGTATTTCATATTGAGTCTGATGAAATGAAAGGAAGAATAATCGGGAGAGAAGGCCGTAATATCCGTGCTCTTGAAGCAGCAACAGGCGTCGAAATTATTGTTGATGACACTCCTGAAGCAATTGTACTTTCAGCATTTGATCCCATCAGGAGGGAAGTAGCAAGGCTTGCACTTCATCAGCTGGTTACCGATGGACGAATACATCCCGCACGAATTGAGGAGATGGTTGAAAAAACCAGGAAGCAGGTAGAGGAAGAGATACTCGAGGTTGGTAAAAGAACTACTATTGATTTAGGTATTCATGGATTACACCCTGAACTTATAAGGTTGATCGGCAAAATGAAATACCGGTCATCATATGGACAGAACCTTCTGATGCACTCACGCGAGGTGGCAAATCTATGTTCTATTATGGCAGCAGAGCTTGGACTGAATGCAAAATTGGCTAAGAGAGCCGGTCTGCTTCATGATATTGGCAAAGTACCTGATGATGAGCCGGAACTTCCGCATGCGATCTTAGGGATGAAGATGGCTGAGAAATACAAAGAAAAACCGGAAATATGCAATGCAATTGGTTCCCATCACGACGAGACTGAAATGACAACACTGATTGCACCAATAGTTCAGGTTTGCGATGCTATCTCAGGAGCAAGACCTGGAGCAAGACGGGAAGTTGTTGAATCATATATTAAAAGATTGAAGGAACTTGAATCACTGGCTCTTCAGTATCCGGGGGTAATGAAAACCTATGCAATACAGGCAGGAAGAGAACTTCGTGTTATTGTTGGCGCTGAAAAAGTCACAGATAAGGAAGCTGAGAATCTTTCTTTCGAGATTGCCAGAAAGATTCAGAACGAAATGACCTATCCCGGTCAGATAAAAATTACGGTAATCCGCGAAACAAGAGCTGTAAACTACGCCAAATAGGCTATATACAATAAGTTAGGGCATCTTTAAAACAGATGCCTTATTTGATTAATTAAGGTTTGAACACCCGATTATTTTCCTATCTTTAGAGCCTGACAAAATTTCGTGAATTAATGCCTCATATTAAACTTCTAAACATAGTAGGAGCGAGACCTCAGATAATAAAAGCTTCCGCGATAAGCAGAGTCATCCGAAGATATTTTTCTGACGATATTATTGAGATCATCGTTCATACCGGACAGCATTATGACAAAGAGATGTCTGATGTATTTTTTGATGAACTGGAAATTCATGTACCTCATTATAATCTCGGAGTTGGTTCTGCAGGTCATGGCAGACAAACTTCAATGATGATTACCGGCATTGAAGAGGTATTGATAAAAGAAAAGCCTGATTGTGTTCTGCTGTATGGAGATACCAATTCCACCCTTGCAGGGGCTCTTGCAGCTTCAAAATTGCATTTCCCGGTAATACATATCGAAGCTGGTCTCCGGTCGTTCAACAAAACAATGCCGGAGGAGTTGAACCGTATAATGAGCGATCATTCCTCAACACTCCTCTTTGCCCCAACCAACGCTGCATTTAAAAACCTGATGGCCGAAGGATTCAGACCAGAGAACAGTCCACCATACACTATAGATAATCCCAAGATTTATCTCACAGGTGATATAATGTACGATAATTCATTATTCTTTGCCGGACTGGCAGAAAAGAAAAAAGCAACATTTCTGAAGAATCTGGCGCTAAGCATAAACAATTTTGTTCTTGTTACAATCCATAGAGATACCAATACCGATGATATAGAGAGACTTAAGGAGATTTTGGTTACCCTGAAAACACTTGCTGAGGAGAATAATATTATGCTTTTAATGCCTTTGCATCCTCGTACTATCGCTACGCTTAAATCTAAACTGGAAAATTTTTATATAGAGCTTAAAAAGTGCAGTTTAATTAAAATAATTCCTCCTGTATCTTTTCTTGAAATGATACTACTTGAGAAAAATTGCAGAATGATTATTACAGATTCAGGGGGCGTGCAGAAAGAGTCTCATTTTTTTAAAAAGCCCTGTATTGTTTTAAGAAAAGAGACTGAATGGACAGAGCTTGTGAATAACGGTACAGCCAAGCTGGTGGATGCTGACCCCATGAGGATCAGAAATGAGTTTGTGAATTTTATTAATTCCCCTGTTAAACTGGATTATCCGGGTTTTTATGGTGATGGTAAAACTGCAGAATTTATTCTGAGAGAAATACTCCTGATGTTTGAAAAAGACAAATAGCTTAATGTTAAATTCCTTTAAAATTTGTAAATTCACACTTTTAATTGCAGATGGAACGTAAGTTGAGGGATAGCAGAGTGTTGGTTACTGGCGGAGCAGGTTTCATCGGGTCAAATCTTGTTGAATCTTTGTTACTTTCGGGAAATAGTGTTGTCTGTCTCGATAACTTTTCTACCGGCAAAAGGGAAAATCTGAAAGAATTCTTTAACAATCAGAATTTCAGGCTTATTGAAGGGGATATCCGCAATTATGCTGATTGTCAGAAAGCAGTTGAAAATATTGATATTGTTTATCATGAAGCCGCATTGGGATCTGTACCCCGATCAATAATAGATCCTGTTTCATCAACTGATGTTAATATTGGTGGTTTTGTGAAGATGCTTTTTGCTGCTAAAGAGGCTGGTGTTAAAAGGTTCATTTATGCAGCCAGTTCTTCAACTTATGGAGATCATCCCGATCTGCCAAAAGTTGAAGATAAGATAGGTTCTCCTTTATCACCCTATGCAATTACCAAGTATGTTGATGAACTTTTTGCAGATAATTTTTCCAGAACTTATGGCATTGCTGTAATCGGATTAAGGTATTTCAATGTTTTTGGCAGGCGACAGGATCCTGATGGAGCTTATGCTGCAGTGATCCCTAAGTTTGTTAAGACATTGATGAAGCACGAAGTACCTCTTATCAATGGAGACGGAACGGTATCAAGAGATTTTACTTATATTGATAATGTCGTTCAGGCAAATAATCTTGCCGCGGTTACACACAATAAAGAGGCTCTGAATCAGGTTTATAATGTAGCGCATGGTGAAAGAACCAGCCTTAATCAGCTTTTTACTAAAATCCGCGAGTTGGCGGGTATTTTTGATAAGGATATTTTAGCTATTGAACCAGTTTATGGACCTTCAAGGGCAGGCGATATACCACATTCACTTGCCTCAATTGAAAAGGCAAAAAGATTGCTTGGTTATTCACCGGTACTGAATGTTGAAAAGGGCCTTGAAGAGGCATTAAAATGGTATTGGCATAATTTGTAACATTTGTTACAATATAATCATAAATGTCACATAATCAGTCTGGTACTGATTTATGTAATGTGACTGACGGGGCGAAAGCATGCCCGGGTGGCAAGGAAAAGGAGGGAATTAACAAATTTTAACTATTTTTACACGCATATTGACTTAAAATGATAAACAATTTAAAAAGCAGAATATTTCAGATATTCCAGGAGCACTCTTTGCCGAGGTGGCTGGTTCTGCTTATTGATATGATTGTTGTTTATTTCTCGTTTCTAATAGCCTATATGTTAAGGTACAACTTTGAGACTTTCGCATTTGATCTTAATGTTGTATTCAGACAGTCATTCATGATACTCTCGATTTATGCACTTTTTATGTTTGTGTTTAAATCGTATGAAGGAATGATCAGACACACAACAATCAAAGACACATATAAGATAATCATGGCAACATTTTCTGCTGTTGCCACTCTTTTCATTGTTACCGTGTTGAGCAGGCAAAACGATTGGCAGCCAATATTTAATGTATCGCTTTCCATTCTTCTTATACACGCGGGTGTTGTCACTATACTTCTTTTCTTCTTCAGGGTATTTATCAAATTCTTTTATGAGTTTGCATTAACGTATTCACAGGAACGCAAAAATGTTCTCATTTATGGCTCGGGTGATATGGGCATAGTTGTTAAAAGAATTATTGAGGGAGATACAAAAAGCCAATACAGACTTAAAGGATTTATCGATGACAATAAAAAGATCCAGGGTAAAAAGGTAGATGGTTATCCGGTTTATTCCCGTCAGGTTCTGGTAAAAGAATTCATTGAAAAAGAAGAAATCAAAGTTCTTATTATTTCAATTAGTAAAATTTCGCCTGTAAGGAAGAAAGAGGTAATTGAATCGGTGATCCAGCTTGGATGTGAAATTCTTGATACACCTTCAATCGATACCTGGCTAAACGGAACGCTTGATGTTAAAAGCCTTAAAAAGGTAAAGTTTGAAGATCTTTTAGGAAGAGACCCTATAAGCCTAGATCTTGAAAAGATTCAGGAAGGACTTAAAGGTAAAACCATTCTTGTTACCGGTGCTGCAGGATCAATTGGTTCTGAAATTGCCCGGCAATTGATGCGGTTTGACACAAAACGGCTTATTCTTCTTGATCAGGCTGAGACGCCATCATTTTATCTGGGCGAGGAATTAAAAAGTAAAAACTCCGGCTGCAATTATAAAATAGTAATCGGGGATGTAACAAGGCCTGAGGTTATGGAACATGTATTCATGACCTATAAACCTGAAGTTGTTTTCCATGCAGCTGCTTATAAACATGTTCCAATGATGGAAGTGCATCCTCACGAAGCATTCAGGGTAAATGTTGGTGGAACCAAATTAGTTTCTGAACTGGCAATAAAATATCATGCAGAGAAATTTGTTATGATATCATCAGATAAAGCTGTGAATCCTACCAATGTGATGGGAGCTACAAAGAAGCTCTGCGAGTTAATGGTACATGCCCAGTCAAAGCGTAAAGGAATTAAAACTCAGTTTATAACCACCCGTTTCGGAAATGTGCTTGGATCAAACGGCTCAGTTATACCTCTCTTTAATAAACAGATATCAGAAGGAGGGCCTGTAACAATCACCCATCCGGGTATTACCCGTTTCTTTATGACAATTCCCGAAGCCTGCCAGCTGGTTCTTGAGGCTGGCTTTATGGGAAATGGCGGCCAGATATATGTTTTTGATATGGGCGAACCTGTCAGGGTACTTGATGTTGCAACTAACCTTATCCGTCTTTCAGGTTTGGAGCCATATAAGGATATAAAAATAAAATTTGTTGGATTGCGTCCTGGTGAAAAACTTTACGAGGAGCTCTTTTCAAATGATGAACCAATGATGCCAACACATCATCCTAAGATCAGCATTGCCCAGATTGCAGATAGTGATTTTGAAGTAATCTATTCAAGGATCGATAAAATGCTGGGTTCACTTTACAAGATGTCTGAAACAAAAGTGATCGAAGAGATGCAGGAGATAGTTCCCGGTTATAAAAGCAAGTTTGAGTTAATTGATCTGTAATCCTTTACCTTTTACCTACTTCATTTTCTAGGTATAAGTTAATTTACCGTGAATTTGCGTTTCATTTTCTAGAATGCCATGGTATTGAGTGCAACTCCTAAATATCCTGATTTCGTTAAAAGCTGCTAATTATTTAAATTATACCTTAGTATGAAAATTGCTGTTGTAGGCACTGGTTATGTCGGACTTGTTACAGGCACTTGTTTTGCCGAAGTTGGAATTGATACAACATGTGTTGATATTGATGTAAAAAAAATTGAAGGTTTACGAAAAGCCATTTCTCCTATATTTGAACCAGGACTGGATTCAATGATAGAGAGAAATTTGGCTAACGGGCATTTACACTTTTCAACAGATCTTGTTTCGTGTCTTTCTGAAAGTGAAGTAGTATTCATTGCTGTTGGCACTCCTCCTGATGAAGACGGAAGCGCTGACCTTAAGCATGTTATTGAGGTAGCCAGAACCATTGGTAAGAATATGAAAAACTACCTGTTGGTTATAACTAAAAGCACGGTACCCGTCGGAACTGCTGAAAAAGTCAGGGAAGCTATTGAGAAAGAGCTATCGAAACGGGATGAAAAAATAGAATTCAATGTTGCTTCAAATCCTGAATTTTTAAAAGAAGGAGCGGCAATTGATGATTTTATGAAACCTGAAAGAATTGTAATTGGAGTCGAATCAAAAAGATCTGAAGATATATTAAAAAGATTATATAAACCATTTACTCTTAATGGTCATCAGATAATTTTTATGGATATTACTTCTGCCGAAATGACTAAATATGTTGCAAACAGTATGCTTGCAACAAGGATAAGCTTTATGAACGATGTTGCAAACCTGTGTGAGATAGTAGGAGCTGACATTCATATGGTGCGCAAGGGTATAGGAAGTGATAGCCGGATAGGTAATAAATTTCTTTACTCGGGAATCGGTTACGGAGGATCATGTTTTCCAAAGGATGTCAAAGCTCTGATCAAAACAGCTGAACAAAATGGTTACAATATGCGTGTAATTAAAGCTGTAGAAGAAGTAAATAATCACCAGAAACAATTGTTGTTTAAAAAATTCTTTAAATTTTTTAACGAGGATGTAGCTGGTAAAACTGTAGGTCTTTGGGGTTTAGCTTTTAAACCATTAACCAATGATATCAGGGAAGCGCCATCCCTTGAAATTATTAAACTTCTGAAAAATGCCGGTTGTAAAGTAAAAGCATATGATCCTGTTGCGTTAAAAGAAACCGAAGATCTTATAGGTGACTATATCGAGTATGCTGACGATCCATATGAAGCTGTTCAAAATGCTGATTGTATGATGGTTGTAACTGAATGGAATGAATTTCGCTTCCCTGATTGGAAACGGATAAAGGGATTACTCAAAACTCCGGTTATATTTGACGGTCGGAATTTATATGATCCTGTCGAAATGAAAACTATAGGATTTGACTATTTCTGTATCGGGATAAATACCACAAAATAGGTTGAATAATATAAGATCAAGTAAATGAAGCAC
>JANYJP010000039.1 GCA_025358455.1 Bacteroidales bacterium | reverse complement strand
ACGCAGATGGGCGAAATCGAAATTTATACCATTATTATATATTATTCCAAGAAGAACCAGTATTAGTCCACGACTTATTACATGTTTATATATAGAACTGCGGCTATCATTATTGGCTAATCGTTTTGAAAGAGAGAATGGGAACGAGATTCCGGCAATAAAAAGGAAAAGCGGGAAAATCATGTCATAAAAATGGAACCCATGCCATGGAACATGCTCACATTGTTCTACCCACCATTTAAAGATTGGCAAACCTGTAAGTGATGCCAGTCCTACGAATATGCCTTCTCCACCCATTATCCAGAACATGTCGAATCCGCGTAAAGCATCAAGTGAGTTTAACCGCTTTATAGCCGGTTTGATTTCATTTTCCATTGGTTGTTATTTAAGTCAGTTTAGAGTTTAGTTAGATTCTATAAATATGATTATTTTTTATCTAATATTATCCGGGTTCATGGATCTTAATGAATTTTAACGTTCCTGGTTCCCATCTGCGCTTAAAGAAGGAGCATCCGTTATGATAAAAGAAGTTTCTCTATTTCTTCCCATGAATCAGCTCGTCTGTGAGGGGTATTCTTCAGATTCATGTTATGAGGTTGAATGAACATTATGGTTTCTCCTTTGAAATTATCAAGGTTCTTCAGGTGATCATCTATCATGATATCAGCCTGGATTATGTTCTTATTTCCACAAAAGACTATCTGTCTCCAGGTAATAAAGGGGAAGTTATCATTAAGCCATAATTGTTTGTCAGTAAGGCTTGCGGGAAATTCCGTTGCCATGGAAACTACTACAATATCGAATTTCTCATTTAGTAATTTAAGAACTCTCTGGCTTCCCGCCATTACGGGAATAGTTCTGAAGAATCCCGGAGTATCCACCCATCTGGCAAGCCCCGGAAATGCTTCTCCCTCCTTTAAACCTATAATATCGTCGAATGTCAATACCGACCCTGTTTCGCTTTCGTGAAGTTCAAAAAACCGGTGATAGACATCTGCCAGAACCCCGTCCATGTCAACAAGTATTCTCTTCATCATTCCCATTCTATGATTTAAATATAGATATTTTACTTAAGTAATGAAGGATTTATGATTTCGTATTCTTATCATATTAAAAATTCACAATCATGAAGCAGGGAAATTGAAATAGAATTGTGATATTTGAATTGGTATTGAAATATTATGAAAATGAGAAAGGTTATCTGTGTAATATGGTTCATTATTCTGATGATTCGTTGCTCTTCAGAAAAAGACAGTATAATCATGACAGTTAATGGACCTGTCGCGGCCAGTAAGATGGGTGTTTCGCTAATACATGAGCATATTCTTGTCGACTTTATCGGAGCCGATTCAATTACAGAGCAGAGATGGGATAAATCCAAAGTAATTGAAAGAGCTTTGCCATTTCTCAAACAAATAAAAGAACTTGGCTGCCAGACATTTGTTGATTGCACACCTGCATATCTTGGAAGAGACCCGCGACTGCTGAGTGTCCTTTCAGATTCTACCGGTTTAAATATTATAACAAATACAGGTTTGTATGGTGCAGGAACTAATAATAAATATATCCCAAAATATGCTTTCGATGAAACAGCCGATCAACTTGCTGCCCGATGGATTAATGAATGGAACAATGGCATTGGAGGGACCAGGGTAAAGCCAGGATTTATAAAAATTGGTGTAACCGGCGGAAATTTGTCAGATTTGCATAAAAAACTGGTAGTTGCAGCAGCAAGAACACATCTTCAAACCGGTATGACAATTGCTTCACATACCGGACCTGCAATTCCTGCTTTTGAACAACTGGAAATATTAAAGGAGGAAGGGGTAGAACCTGATGCTTTTATATGGGTACATGCTCAGAATGAAAAAGATCTGAACAACCATGTTAAAGCTGCAGGAATGGGAGCATGGATCGGACTTGATGGTATAAGCAACGATAACCTTCAGGATTATGTTCGAATGATTAAAAAACTGAAAGACAATAGCTTACTTAACAGAGTGCTCTTATCACATGATTCGGGTTGGTATCATCCCGGAGAGGTTAATGGAGGAGACTTCCATGGCTATACAATATTGTTTGAGAAACTGGTTCCACTTCTCAGAAGAGAGGGATTTTCTGAGAAGGATATTCATCAGCTGCTGGTTATTAATCCGGCTAAAGCGTTTACCATTGGAGTTCGCAAGATATAATTTAGTGCTTGTATCTGATATGATTTTGTTTAAGAACTTTAAACGGAATATTGGAATAATAGCCGAAAAAGCATAGTAATAATTTATTTATAACTGATAACCAATAATTTAATTATGAAAAGATCAACTTTTTTTACCTTTATTGCACCAGTCATACTGGTACTGTTTTTCATGTCGTTTACGGCCAATAATTATGGAGCACCAGCAGGCAAGCAACAGTATTTCGAAATAAAAATTTATCGTGTTGCTGATAAAGCTCATGAAGCAGGCATTGATGCCTACCTGAAGGATGCATATCTGCCAGCTCTTCATCGCGCCGGCATTCCCACTGTAGGTGTTTTCAAACCAATAGAGTCAGATACAGCTTTTGGGAAAATAGTCTATGTATTCATCCCTTTCAAAACTATTGATCAGTTTTTGCAATTATCAGATAAACTGGCCAAAGATCAGGTTTATACTCAGGCCGGGAAGGACTTTCTTGATGCCCCTTATGACAATGCGCCATTTGTAAGATATGAAAGTATTCTTTTGAAGGCTTTTTCACTTATGCCGGAGTTTAAAATTCCGTCATATACCACACCTGCAGCAGAAAGAATATATGAACTGCGCAGTTATGAAAGTGCCACTGAAGCTAAAGCAACAAAGAAAATTCAAATGTTTAATGAAGGTGGTGAGATGAAAATATTTGAAAGTGTCGGTTCCAATGCAGTATTTTACGGACAGGTATTAATTGGAAGCAGAATGCCCAGGTTAATGTATATGACTACATATTCAGATATGAAATCGCATGATGATCATTGGAAAGCATTTGGGGGCTCCGACGGGTGGAAGAAATTGTCAGGGATGGATGAGTATAAAAATACCGTATCAAAGGCCAACCCGTATCTGATGCACCCAACTTCGTATTCAGATTTTTGATATAAATAAATCTCTGTGGCTTTCTGTGTCTTCTCTGTGGCTCTTTGTGTAACGGTTTTAAAGAACTTACACAGAGGAACACAGAGGGGCACAGAGTTGCACAGAGTTAGAATCCTATGGTTTTCAGGATGGTAGATTTATTTTAGAAATAGCATCTTCGATCTCCGCGGTGGTCAGTTCATGATCCGGCAGATTATTCTCAAAATACTTCTCATAGGCAGAAATATCGAAATGACCATGACCGCTAAGGTTAAAAAGTATTGTTTTTGATACTCCCTCAAGATCGGCTTTTCTTGCTTCATCAAGTGCTCCTGCGATTGCATAAGTTGATTCAGGAGCAGGAAGAATGCCTTCTGTTCTTGCAAAAAGCACACCTGCCTCAAAACATTCCCTTTGCATCTTTGCCTTTGCTTCTATGAGTCCGTCTTTCAGGAGCTGGCTCACAATTACTCCTGCACCGTGGTAACGTAAACCTCCCGCGTGGATCTTCTCAGGTATATAATTATGTCCGAGAGTGTACATCGGAAGGAGAGGTGTCATCCCGGCCGAATCGCCAAAGTCATACATGAATTTCCCTTTGGTAAGTTTGGGACATGATGCAGGTTCAACAGCTACAAATCTGGTTTTCTTTTTGCTATGAAGTTTTTCACGAAGGAATGGAAATGCAATTCCTGAGAAGTTTGATCCGCCCCCAAAACAACCAATTACTACGTCGGGGTAATCGCCGGTCTTTCCCATTTGAATCAGAGCTTCTTCGCCTATAATTGTCTGGTGAAGAATTACATGATTGAGAACACTGCCAAGGGAATATTTAGTATATGGATCCTGTACAGCAACCTCCATTGCTTCAGAAATTGCTATACCGAGAGATCCGGGTGAGTCAGGATCCAGCTCAAGGACTTTCCTGCCGTAAACTGTCATAGTGCTTGGCGAAGCTATCACCTTGGCATTATAAGTATTCATCAAAAGTTTCCGTCCTGGTTTTTGATCGTAACTGACTTTAACCATGAACACCAGAAGCTCAAGGCCGAAGTACTGACACGCGAAACTCATAGCGCTACCCCATTGTCCGGCTCCTGTCTCTGTAGTGATCCTCCTGACTCCCTCTTTTTTATTGTAATAAGCCTGGGGAATAGCAGTGTTAGCTTTATGAGAGCCTGAATAATTACCACCTTCATATTTATAGTAAATTTTGCTTTTTGTTCCAAGTGCTTTTTCAAGATTAACAGCCCTGAACAGAGGAGAGGGACGAAAGGTCCTGTAAAGGTCAAGAACCTCTTCCGGTATATCAATATATCTTTCTGCCGAGACCTCCTGCTTTATTAACTCCATGGGAAAAACAGCAGCCAGATCCTCAGGGCCCACAGGCATCCGGGTTACAGGATGAAGTGGAGGCATTGGTTTGTTTGGCATGTCAGGAATGATATTATACCATTGCCTTGGCATTTCTTTTTCTGTTAAAATAATTTTTCTGATCGTTTCCATAGTTTTTATCATATTAATATCATAATTACAGGTTAGAGGCCTATAAATATATCATTCATGAATAACTGCTCCAAGATTCCGGAGATCGTCAAAAAAGCCCGGATATGATTTTGCAACACATTGAGAATCCCTGATGTGAACT
Source organism: Bacteroidales bacterium (assembly GCA_025358455.1). Classification (GTDB taxonomy): domain Bacteria; phylum Bacteroidota; class Bacteroidia; order Bacteroidales; family VadinHA17; genus LD21. Next base: position 36,539 of record JANYJP010000039.1, on the reverse strand, counting down.
TTTCCTTCAGCACCAAGAGATGCAACGGCAACTGCCATAGCAATCCTGTGATCATCATGCGATTCAACACGCGCCCCTTTTGTCTGACCGCCTGTAACAGTCATAACATCATCTTTAATATCAACACTAATGTTCATCTTTCCGAACTCTTCTTTGAGTGTTGAAGCTCTGTTGCTCTCCTTAAATATTAACCGTGAAACTCCTTTGATATTGGATTTGCCATCGCAATAAGCTGCCAGGGCAACAAGAGGAGGGAAAAGGTCAGGCGATTCAGTAGCATCAAAATCAAATGATTTAAGTTCGGATTTTGAAATTTCAATATGGTTTTCATTTATATTCATTTTTGCACCGGCAGCCTTAAGAGCCTTGATGATAGCCATATCGCTTTGCATACTGTCGCTCCGCAGACCCTCTATTTTAATCTGTCCGTTTATTGCGCCGGCCACAAGAAGAAATGCCCCACCACTCCAGTCTCCTTCAACTGTGTAGTTGTGAGGTATATACTTTTGATTGCCATGTATCTGAAACAGGTTATAACCTGTGTTTTGAATTGTAATACCGAATGATTTAAGTAACTGAATAGTCATATCAATGTATGGTTTACTCTTCAGGTTATTTACTTTTATTTCTGAGTCTTTAGCGGCAAGAGGAAGTGCCATCAGCAACCCTGTTAAAAGCTGACTACTTACAGATCCGTCAATTTCACAACGGCCTCCTTTGATTGGTCCCTGAATGGTAAGCGGAAGAAACCCATTTGAGCTTGAACACTTCACCCCAAGCTGGTTCAGGGCTTCTTCAATCATAAACATAGGTCTTTTCTTAAGCGAATTTGCCCCAACCATTGTTATCTCAACAGGATATAATGCTGCGATAGGAGCAAACATACGGATAGCCAGTCCCGATTCGCCGCAATTAAGTTTCGGCTCTTTCAGAATTGCAGATCCAGTGATTTTCAGTTCATGAACCTGTGGTTCCACCCGTGCTCCCAAACCAACAGCAATACTCATTGCAGCTAATGAATCATCGCAATAAGATGGATTTTGGATTATGCTTTGTCCGTCAGCCAGTAATGCGGCAGCAACAGCCCGCTGAGTCATACTTTTTGAAGCCGGAGCTTTGATATTGCCTTTAATTGCGGACGGATCAATTAATCTTTCCATAGGTTACTTATATTTTATTTTTTATCGTCATGATCTTTTGCATCATTATTCATGACCTTCATCTGATGGTTAATAGACTCCTGGTGAATTGCCTTGAAAATTGTATCAATCAGGTCTGCACTAAGCCCTTTTGCCTTTCCCCTGGCCATCACTTTATTTATAATTTCATCCCATCTGGTACTCTGCAAGATAGTGATATTATTTTCCTTTTTATACTGCCCTATGGTTTCTGCTATTTTCATTCTTTGTTCCATCAGGTCAAGAAGATGATCATCATAAACATCGATCTGCTGTCTGAGTTCGCCAAGTACATCAAGCAATTTAGGATCAGATGTGCTTGCATTCCTGTATATCAGCCTGCTTAAAAGCTCCTTTAGATCGTTTGGCGTTAGCTGTTGAGCGGCATCACTTAACGCATTTGCAGGATCAATATGCGATTCAATCATTAATCCATCAAAGTTCAGGTCCATTGCCTTTTGGGAAATTTCATGCAGATACTGCCTCGATCCGGAAATATGACTTGGATCACATATAATTGGTAAATCCGGAATCCGTCTTCTCAATTCTATTGGCAATTGCCAGTTGGGCTGATTACGATATAATGTCTTTTCGTATGAAGAGAAGCCACGATGAATAGCTCCGATCCTGGTTATTCCTGCCCTGGCAATTCGTTCTATGGCGCCTATCCATAGTTCCAGGTCGGGATTTATCGGATTCTTTACAAGCACCATAACATCAACTCCATTAAGGGCGTCAGATATCTCCTGAACTGTGAACGGATTAACCGAAGTACGCGCCCCGATCCATAACATATCGACGCCATATTTTAATGCCTCGTAAACATGTTTTTCATTGGCAACTTCCGTACCAACCAAAAGGCCTGTTTCCTGTTTGACCCTTCTGAGCCATTTCAACCCTTCGGAACCAACTCCTTCAAATGAATTCGGTCGTGTTCTTGGTTTCCAGATACCTGCACGATAGACACTTACTTCATTTAGCTTTGCAAGTTGCCTGGCAGTTTCCATAACTTGCTCTTCAGTCTCAGCACTGCATGGACCAGAGATAAGAAAAGGTCTGCCTTTATAGCCATTCCAGTCTTTAATAAGGGAATTCCCAAGATTTATTACCATTATCCTATATATTTATTTGTTACATCATAAATAAGCGCCTAAAGTGCCCAGGCACTCCAACCTTTAGCTCAATTCATACTTAATTTAATATTTTCCTGATCTTATTGGCTTCTTCCATCAGGGCTTTTAATCCGTTAATATCTTTTTCTGATATTTTTTTTCTGAAAGAATTCATTTTTTCAATATATGTATCCATAACTTCAAGAATGCACTTGGAATTCTCCAGGAATATTGGTGCCCATGTTTCAGCATTACTCTTAGCAAGTCGTACAGTGCTTTCAAATCCGCCACCTGCCAGTGTCAGGATATTTTGTTCTTCATGCTCCTTTTCAAGAACACATAGTGCCAGAGTGAATGAGGTAATATGTGAAATATGTGAAACATAAGCTACATGCACATCATGATCGCCTGAATTCATGTATACCTTGTGCATATTCAACAGATCCAGCATTTGTTCAATTTTGATGAGGGCATCGTTATCGCTGAGTTCCTTATCGCAGATAATTGCTGTTTTATAGTCGAAGAGTTTTCCGATAGCAGCAAGTGGACCTGAATACTCGGTTCCTGCCATTGGATGAACTGCAACATACCTTCCCCTTGCTGGATGGTTTTTTGATACTTCTGCAATACTGGCTTTTGTGGAACCCATATCGGTAACAACTTTTGTAGTGCCTTGTATTTTGTCGAGTATACCCGGTAACATCCTGCAATTAGTATTTACGGGAGTTGTAAGAATTATAAGATCACTCTTTTCAATAGCATTGTCAAGAGTGTCATTTTCATCAACCAACCCACAAAGCAGAGCAATATTCTGATGATGCATATTGGTATCAACTCCGATTATTTTATCAGCAAATCCCCGTTTACGGAGATCAACCATCAATGAGCCTCCAATAAGGCCGATTCCTACAACTGCAACTGTCATTCTGTTCTTATTATTAAGTTATTTTGTTATTAAGATATTAAGTGAAAGGAAACCTGTGATTCTGTTTTTGGCTTCACTCAGTCTCGCTTCAGAAGCACATAGCGATATGCGGATATAACGTTCTCCATTTTTTCCAAAAATGAATCCGGGCGTAATGAATACATTTGTCTTAATCAATAATTCTTCAACATAAGCTTCACAGGCCGGAATCTCTTCAGGGATTCTTCCCCATACGAACAAACCCACCTGTGATTTATCATATTTACACTTCAGTATTTCCATAATTTCCTCAACTATTTTCCGCCTCCTTAAATAAACCGCGTTAACCGAATCATACCACGATTCAGGATTTTTTAGTGCTTCTACTGCAGCCATCTGCATCGCGAGAAACATACCTGAATCCATATTGCTTTTTACCTTTAGCACATTCTTTATATATTCACTGTGACCAGCAACCATACCAATACGCCAGCCAGCCATATTGTGCGACTTACTTAATGAATTAAGTTCCAAAACTGTTTCTTTTGCTCCCTTCACCTCCAGAATACTGTGGTAATCTTTATTCAGAATGAAGCTGTATGGGTTGTCGTTGCAAAGCAGTATCCCGTGTTTCCGGGAAAATGCAACAAGCTTTTCAAATTGAGATACCGAACATGATGTTCCGGTTGGCATATTCGGATAGTTAACCCACATAAGTTTTACCTTGCTGAGATCACTCCGCTCCAATGAATCAATATCGGGGAACCATTCCTTCTCTTTTACCAGGTCATATTTTCTGACGATACCTCCAACCAGGTTTGTTACTGAGGAATATGTCGGATAACCCGGATCCGGAACAAGTACTTCATCCCCGGGATTGACAAATGCCATACTAATATGCATTATTCCTTCTTTGCTTCCCATCAGAAGGAGGATCTCGTTGTCAGGATTCAGATCAACGTGAAAGTACTTTTTATACCAGTCTGAGAAGGCTTTTCTCAAAGACGGTATCCCTGAATAATTTTGATAACCATGCGAGGTCGGTTTTTTTGCTTCTTCGATCAGAGCCGAAACAGTATTGGCTGAAGGCGGCTGGTCGGGGCTTCCGATACCAAGATTAATGACATCAAAACCTTCACTTCGCATCCTGTCTATCTGGGCAAGTTTTTGCGAAAAATAGTATTCCTGAACGGTTAGTGTACGGTCTGCAGGTTTAACTTTCATATAGCATGTCTCCTTTTAAATAAACTCCAAGTATCTCAAGATTGCTGGTATATTTATCCAGAACCCTTCTGATTATGTCAGAATTAACATTTTTGCTTAACTCAAGATCAAGATAAAACAGATATTCCCACTCACCATTTAACCTGGGAACAGATTGAATTTTTGAAAGGTTGATTTGTAATTCAGCGAGTTTGACGAGTACAGCCGCGAGTGAGCCTGGCTTATGACCCGTTGAAAAGCATATTGAAACCTTATTTCCTCTTGTGTTTCCCTTATCTTCGCTTCCGATAACCAGAAACCGGGTATAGTTTTGTTTATAAGTTTCAATTCCCGGCGCTATTATGTCAAGGCCATAAATCTCAGCAGCATTTGATGAAGCAATAGCAGCGACACCTTTAAGTTTTTTTTCACTTATGATCCTTGCACTTCCTGCAGTATCATCACTTTCTATCAGAGTCATTTCCGGATACTTGTTAAGGAAGGTCATACACTGAGCAAATGCAATCGGATGAGTCCTGATCTCTTTAATATCGGTTATTGACTGGCCATAAAGTGCCATAAGGTTCTGTTTAATACGCAGGTTATGTTCACCAAGTATTTTCATTCCTGATTCCCTGATAAGTGTATAATTATACAGTATGCTTCCCGACCTTGCATTTTCGATTGCCATAACCGCAAAGTCGGCATAGCCTCCAATAAGGGTATTGAGAGTCAGATCGAATGTTGAACATGGTACTATTACGACATCATCGTATTTGAAGTATTGCCTTGCAGCAACTTCATGAAAACATCCTGCTTCTCCCTGTATTGCAATTTTCATAATCAAAATATTACTTAAAAAAAAAGAGCCCCGTTCAGGGACCCTTGCTTTCATATAATTTAAAATTATCTGTATACAAAAATCCCCTATCTGTTCTTAAAATAAAAATAGAAGTAATAGTAGGAGATAAAATTTTTGTATACAATATTCATTTGGTAGTGTTATTAGCTTACAAAAGTAATGGAATTTTTAAAAAAACAAGTAAAAATATATAAAAACTACAGATTCTGTTAAATATTGAGAAATCACAGAGAAGACACAGAGGGACACATAGTTTGGTGTTGGAATTTAATAATTGTGATCTAGCTGCTTCCGTGGCGGGTTTTCAGTATTTTCTCTATACTCTCTATATTTATTCCTTTTACTTTTAATAAAATGAGGAAGTGATAAAGCAAATCAGCAGCTTCATTTCTGAATAATTCAATATTATCATCCTTGGCTTCAATAATCAGCTCCACTGCTTCTTCTCCTACTTTCTGGGCAACTTTATTTATCCCTTTTTTGTAAAGATTATTTGTATAGGAATTAATTGTGTCATTGTCAATTCGCTGGTTTATAACCTTTTCCAGCTGATAAACAAATCCTTTTGCAGTTTCGTCACCAAAACAGGAAATATTGCCTGTATGGCATACGGGTCCCACCGGGTTAACTTTGATCAGAATAGAATCGTTATCGCAGTCGGACAAAATCTCTTCAACATATAAAAAGTTGCCTGATGTCTCCCCTTTTGTCCAGAGCCGGTTCTTACCGCGACTGAAAAAAGTTACTTTTCTTTCGTTATTTGTTTTTTCAAAGGCCTCCTCATTCATATAACCAACCATGAGGACCTGTAGTGTGTTATTATCCTGAATTACAACTGGTACCAGACCATTTCCTTTTTTGAAATCAATATTCATAATGTTAATTTTACTTATAATATCTCACTGTTTTCTACCCCCTGTCCCTTCTGAAGGGGAGTTATAAATCCATCTTGTTTTTAGACCCCCGTTAGGTGGTAAAGGGCAAAAAACAGAGATAATGTGTACATATTCAACATCGTACGCTTATATTCTCATTTAGCAAATACCTTTTCAAATCTCTGATATCTATCTCTCTAAAGTGAAAAATACTCGCGGCCAGAGCGGCGCTGCAGCCGGTATTGAAAAAGACCTCACTGAAATGTTTCATCAAACCGGCTCCTCCTGAAGCAATAACCGGAATATTAACGCTCCGGCTTACTTCACCTGTGATGTCAATTGAGAATCCCGACTTTGTTCCATCATTATTCATTGATGTCAGCAATATTTCTCCGGCCCCAAGATCTTCAACATTAAGTGCCCAGCTCACAGCATATAAGGTGGTAGGAGTGCGCCCTCCATTAACTACTACCATCCATTCATCATTAATAAGTTTAGTATCAATTGCTACCACAATGCACTGACTTCCGAACTGACTGGCAATTTCAGAGATAAGTTCAGGCTTTCTTACTGCCGATGAGTTTATAGTTACTTTATCGGCTCCTGCTTTTAACAGAGCTGAAACATCATTGACAGATTCAATTCCTCCCCCTACAGTAAATGGAATATTAATTTCACCTGCTATTCTTTCAACCAGCCCGGCAAGAGCTTTTCTGTTTTCAATAGTTGCAGTTATATCAAGGAATACTAATTCATCGGCGCCTTGTTTCACATATAGTTTTGCAAGCTCAACAGGGTCGCCGGCATCTCTGAGGTTTTTAAAATTAACGCCTTTTACAGTGCGTCCCTCTTTAATATCGAGACAGGGAATAATTCGTCTTTTTAACATTGGTTTCTCAGATCCTTAAAAGTTAATTTTCCCTCATAAACGGCCTTACCGATAATTGCACCTTCACAACCGGCATCTCTTAATCCCTCTATATCAGCTACAGATGAGATTCCTCCACTTGCTATGAGATTTATTTTTACTTTACCCAAAATCTCTTTATACAGATCAGTTGCAGGCCCCTTTAGCATACCGTCTTTTTTAATATCGGTACATATTGTATATTTCACACCTCGTGACTTGTAATCAGAAATAAAACTTATTATATCCTGATCGGTTTTTTCAAGCCATCCGCCTGCTGAGATTTTTCTATCGATAAAATCAGCGCCAAGTATCAGCTTTTGCTGTCCCAGTTTCCTGAGCCATACCATAAATAACTCCGGGTCATTAGCGGCAATGCTTCCAAGAGTGACTTGTTTTGCACCTGCATTAAAAACAGAGATCACATCATCATATGATCTCAACCCTCCCCCAAAATCAATTTTCAGGTTGGTTTTCTGTGCAATTTTTTCGAGAATATTTAAATTCTCAATCTTTTTATTCCTAGCACCATCAAGGTCAACCAGATGGAGATACTGTAAACCATTGTCTTCAATCTTCCTGGCAAACTCTACAGGATCTTCTTTGTATACTTTACTTTTACTAAAATCACCCCGGGTAAGACGGACACATTTTCCACCCATAATATCAAGAGCCATAATAATTCTCATAGGTTCAGAAAGTTTTGAAGGATTTTTTCTCCGATACCGGCTGATTTCTCCGGATGAAACTGTACCGCATAGAAGTTCTTGGTTTCCAGGGCTGCACAAAAGGGCAGAATATAATCGCACGTTGCTGTTGTGCTCTGGCAAATTTCAGAATAATAGCTGTGCACATAATATACATCATCTTCAAGCGAAACTCCTTTGAGGAGATCTCCTTTTAAAGTTAGAAAATTATTCCATCCCATATGAGGAATTTTATCTACCGGAGGAAATAATCTCACATCTGTTTCAAATATTCCCAGACATTTTGTGTCGCCTTCTTCTGAATAGCGGCACATAAGCTGTAAACCCAGGCATATACCAAGAACAGGTTGTGTCAGAGCGAGTATAGTATTATCCAATCCTCTTTCCCTTAGATACTTCATAGCGGAACTGGCTTCTCCGACACCTGGAATAATTACTTTATCAGCACTGCCCAACTCGTCAGGATCATCAGTAATAATGCTGGCAAAACCCAAACGGTTCAATGCGTTTTTAACGGATGTAATATTTCCGGCATTATATTTCAGAATCGCTATCATATTACTCCCTTGGTTGATGGTAAGATAAAGTTATCAGTTTGTTTTATGGCCTGGCCAAGGGTTTTAGCAAATGCTTTGAAAATAGCTTCAATTTTGTGATGTTCATTCAAGCCTTCAGCTTTTATATTCAGATTGCATTTTGCATTGTCAGTGAATGATTTGAAGAAATGAACGAACATCTCAGATGGCATTTCTCCAACCTTCTCTCTTAGTAACTTTACATGCCAGATTAGCCATGGCCTGCCGCCAAAATCAAGAGCAACCTGAGCCAGACAATCATCCATTGGCAAAACAAAACTATATCGCTCGATCCCTTTTTTGCCTCCAAGAGCTTTGTTGACAGCCTGGCCAAATGTAATTGCCACATCTTCAATGGTGTGATGTTCATCAATATGAAGATCACCTTTCACTTTTATTATCAGGTCAATGTTTGCGTGACGCGCAATCTGTTCCAGCATATGGTTTAAGAAACCTATTCCCGTATCTATTTCATTCTTTCCTGATCCGTCAAGGTTAAGTTCAACATTAATGTTTGTTTCAGATGTTCTCCTTTCAACCTTTGCAATGCGTGGTCTGCTTTTAAGATATTTATAAATTTCGTTCCAGTCAGTTGTCGATAATTCAGCTTCGGGAGAATTCACACTATTAATATATATAGCTTTGCATCCCAGATTAGCAGCAAGCTCAATATCTGTTTTTCTGTCTCCTATTACATATGAAGATTCCAGCTCGATCCCCTGTGCAAGGTATTTTAACAGCATGGCAGTTCCCGGCTTACGGGTGGGAGCCTTTTGTGATGGTAAAGTTTTATCAATGAATATTTCCGCGAAGGAAACGCCCTCTCCTTTTAGAATTTCCAGCATTTTATTCTGAACTGGCCAAAAGGTATCTTCAGGGTATGATTTTGTACCAAGACCATCCTGATTAGTAACCATAACAAGTTCATAATCAGTCTCCTTTGCTATCTTTGACAAGCACGATATAGCACCCGGAAGGAAAGTCAGTCTCTCGAAACTGTCTACCTGTTCATTTTCCGGTTCAATGATAATAGTGCCATCCCTGTCAATAAAAAGTACCTTCTTCATAACGAAATTGTTGTATTTTTTTATGTATAGATTAATATTACTTTAGAGTCCCCCGAAGGTACCGGGCTGATTTGAATCATCCCGCCCATTCGGGACAGAAAAGGGGGTATAAAATGAAATCAATAATAACCGGGAAAATATTAAACAAATAATTTTATATAGGTTTTTCCATTAAAGTTAATCATTGTTAATATCATTCAAAGCTTTAATCAGTTTGTCATTTTCCGACTTCTTGCCTACTGTTATCCTTAAGCAATTCTCTATTGCATTGCTACGATTTCTGACAATTATATTCTTGTTAACCAATTTGTTATATAAATCATTGGCATTATTAACCTTTATCAGCAGGAAATTCGCATCGGAAGGATAAACTATTTCGGTAATTCTCACTTTCCGGAGCTCAGATGAGAGCCTTTCTCTTTCCTTTTTGATTTTAACGACCTGTACTTTTAAAACTTCACCTTTATTGAGTTTTCGCAGGGCAGCTTTCTGATTGATAGCGCTGATATTATATGGAGGTTTCATCTTGTTGAAATATTGAACAATAACCGGATTTGTGAAAGCCATTCCCACTCTGACTGCCGCGAGACCTAACGCCTTACTGAAGGTTTGCATCAGTATCAGGTTTGGATATTTATCAACATGATTCAGAAATGAAGGTTTATCATTAAAATCATTATATGCTTCATCAATTACAATAATACCATTGAAACTTTTCAGAATATATTCAACGTCTTTTTGATTCATTGCGTTTCCTGTTGGATTATTAGGCGAACATATAAAGATTAGTTTCAGAGCTTTATCTTCTAAAAGGGGTTTTACTTTCAGGAGATTAATCTGGAAACTATCAGTAAGAGGAACTTTTAAGACCTCAATATCATTTACAGAAGCGGATACCTCATACATTCCATAAGTAGGTGGAAAAGTGAGAACTTTATCTTTTCCCGGGTTACAAAATACCCTGAAACAGAGATCAATAATCTCATCACTACCGTTTCCAAGGAAAATATTTTCTTCAGAGATTCCTTTAAATCCTGATATAGCCTTTTTCAGTTCTTTCTGATAGGGATCAGGATACCGGTTAAGGGTGCCATATGGATTTTCATTGGCATCCATGAATATTCCTGTTTTACCCAAAAACTCGTCCCTGGCACTTGAATATGGAGTGAGTTTGAGAACATTTTTACGCACAAGTTTATTTATATCAATCATATAGTAAACTCTTAAGTCTGAGGCTTACTGATGTTTTATGTCCTATTAAACATTCTGCTTCGGCCATAAGTTCAATTGAGGGTCCCAGATTCCTGATTCCTTCAGCGCTTATTTCCTGAAAGGATATTTTTTTGAGGAAACTTTCTGTTGACACCCCACTGTAATTCCGTGCATTTCCATTTGTTGGAAGGGTATGGTTTGTTCCGGATGCATAATCACCGGCACTCTCACAGCTGTAGTTTCCAAGAAAAACTGAGCCGGCGTTTATTATCTTATCTGCAATTGCTTTTGTGTCAGAAGTATTTATTATAAGATGTTCCGGAGCATATCTATTGCTAAAATCGATACAGTCATTCAATGTCGGTAAAAGGATCAGCGTGCTGTTTTCCAAAGCTTTTAAAGCTATTTCTTTTCTGGGTAATGACTCTGATTGTTTTTCAACCTGAAATTTCACTTTTCCAATCAGGTCTTTATTGTTTGTTAACATAATTACCTGACTGTCAGGTCCGTGTTCAGCTTGTGAAAGCAAATCAGAAGCAACAAATTCCGGATTTGCATGCATATCCGCAATAACCAGAACCTCGCTTGGGCCCGCTGGCATGTCGATAGCTATTCCATCCTTTTGCACAAGTTCTTTGGCTTTTGTAACATACTGATTACCGGGACCGAATATCTTATAAACTTTTGGGATGGTTTGAGTGCCATACGCCATTGCAGCAATAGCCTGGGCACCGCCAATTTTAAATATTTCTGTCAGGCCGATTAGTTGTGCAGTATAAAGAATAAGCGGACTTATTTTTCCGTCTTTCCCGGCAGGAGTACAGATAACTATTTCATTACACCCTGCCAGTTTTGCCGGGATCCCGAGCATAAGAAGTGTTGAAAAGAGCGGGGCACTTCCTCCGGGTATATAGAGGCCAACTTTTTCAATAGCGACATTTTTTCTCCAGCATTTAACCCCTTTTGTGGTTTCAATAACCGGTTCATTTATAAGCTGGGCAGAATGAAAAGTTTCGATATTTGTTTTTGCAGTGTTTATTGCATTCTTTAGTTTATTCGAAATTTTTACTGATGTTTCCAGCAATTCTGCTTCTTCTACTTTTAAATTAACAGGAGTAAAACCATCATATTTCGCAGAGAAATAATTTACTGCCTTATCTTTTTCGGTTTTGACCTTGTCAATGATTGTTGTGACAATATTTTCGAGGTCACTTTTGTCTATTCCCGGACGCAGGCAAAGAACATCCCAGCTCTCTCTTACCGGATAAAGAAGTATTTTCATTATAGTATCATTTTTTCAATTGGAATTACTAAAATACCTTCAGCCCCTGAAGCTTTAAGCTGATCAATTCTTTCCCAGAATTCATCTTCTTTTACAACCGAATGAAGACTACACCAGCCTTTTTCAACCAGGGGCAGGATTGTCGGACTTTTCATCCCCGGAAGAATGCTGCAAATTTTTGGTATTGCCGATTCAGGAGCATTGAGCAATATGTATTTATTCTCATTGGCATTCTTCACAGCTCTTATCCTGAACAGAAGCTTGTCTAAAATGGCCAGTTTTTCTGTACTGAGGTTCTTGTTCCCAATAATGACAGCCTGACTCTTCAAAATTGTTTCTACCTCATGTAATCCATTGGTAAGCAGAGTGCTGCCTGAGCTTACAATATCACAGACTGCATCAGCCAGACCTATCCCGGGGGCTATCTCAACACTTCCGCTTATCTCCTCAATCTCAGCGGTTATCCTGTTGTTCTTAAAGAAGCCGGCAAGAATACCCGGATAGCTTGTAGCTACCTTTTTATTCATAAAATAGTTCAGACCAGGATATTTATCTTCTTTCGGTATAGCTAAGCTGAGGCGGCATTGGGCAAAGCCCAGTTGCTCTATGATTGTGACATCCTTATTTTTCTCAAAGACCATATTCTCACCCAGGATACCAATATCAGCTACCTGCTGTTCAACATATTGAGGAATATCATCATCCCGTAGAAATAATAGTTCAACAGGAAAGTTTCTGGCAGTGGTTTTGAGGACACTTATTCCGTTTGAAAATTTAATTCCGCACTCTTCAAGGAGTTTTTTGGAATTTTCACTAAGCCGTCCGTTCTTTTGAATCGCAATTTTGAGTTCACTCATTTTTTAGTTACAAATTGTGTCTGAGCAAACATGCAGGAAGCAATAAACCCGCCTGATCTGCTCAGACGGGTTTATGATATTTTTATTAATCAACATATCAAAATCACCTCGCCTGAGAGCAAGTATGATTATGATGATGTGATATTATGTTGTACATTTCTTTAAATTCTAAACACAAAGGTAATAATTATTTAATAAATAACACAAATTATCGGTGAAAAAGAATGAATTAGATTGTTTTCTGCGCCCCACTTCAGCGGGACAGGGGGCCTTCATGAATATAATTTGAAATCCAGTCACCTACCTGTGAGGTTGATTTTGGATTTGCCCTGTTAAGGTCTTCAGTAACACAATCTGCATCAATAGATTTCTCTACAGCATATCTTATTATTTCAGCCTCCTTTTTCAGTTTGAAAGCCAGCTCAAACATCATTGCAGCGGATAAGATTGTACCAACGGGATTAGCTATATTTTTCCCTGCTGCCTGTGGGTATGAACCATGAATAGGTTCAAATACCGACGTTGATAATCCAATTGAAGCTGATGGAAGCAGACCCAGCGAACCCGTAATAACACTTGCTTCGTCGGAGAGAATATCGCCAAACATATTTTCCGTTACAATTACATCAAACCTGGAAGGATATTGGATAAGCTGCATTGCAGCATTATCTACAAACATAAAGTCCAACGTAACGTCTTTATATTCCCTGCCAATTGCTACAGCAGTTTCCCGCCAGAGCCTTGAAGTTGCAAGTACATTGGCTTTATCGACTACAGTAAGTTTTTTGGAGCGTTTCATTGCATATTCACATGCAAGCCTGACAACCCGTTCTATTTCGTAGCGACTGTAAACACATGTGTCATAAGCAGTATTCCCATCTTCAGACCTGCCCTGAGGTTTGCCAAAATATATTCCTCCCGTAAGTTCACGTATCATCATTATATCGACACCCTGAACAAGCTCTTTTTTTAATGGTGATTTATCAATAAGTGATGGAAAAGTTGAAACAGGCCGTACATTCGCATATAATCCGAGTTCTTTTCTCATTGCAAGAAGACCCTGTTCAGGACGTACTTTTGCAGCCGGATTATTGTCATACTTGGGGTCGCCGATAGCGCCAAAAAGAACTGCATCGGATGATTTGCACAATTCAAGTGTCTCAACCGGTAATGGGTTACCTGTTTTATCGATTGCAATAGCTCCAACTAATCCTTTCCTGAAATTAAATGAATGGTTGAACTTATTCCCGACAGCGGTTATTACTTTTATCGCCTGATCAATTATCTCTGGTCCAATACCGTCGCCGGGAAGGACCGCTATTTTAAAATCCATGTGCTACGTCTGTTAGAGTTTTAGTATGTCCTGTTTTATGATCAATATTCTCAATAATGTTCAACATTCTTTCTGTTGCTTTTATGGCCGATTCAGTCTGATCGGCATCCAATCCTCTGGTCTTAAACTCCTTGCCATCAAAATTCCATGTAATAACTGTTTCTACGAAAGCATCAGTCCTTCCGCCCGGAGGAATTGAAACCTGATAATCAGTAAGTACGGGTAGCTTGAATCCCAGCTTGTCATAAATTATTCGTAATGCTTTCATAAATGCATCATACTGTCCATCGCCTGAAGACGTTTCCTGGTATAAATTTCCGTCAATTTCTACCTGGATGTTAGCAGAAGGTTTCAAGCCATAGGATAGGGACAATGAATAATTTTTGATAAAGATCTTATAATTTATTTGTTCGCTTCCCAGTACATCGGCAATAATGAACGGGAGATCCTCAGTTGTAACATTTTCCTTCTTATCGCCAAGTTCAATTACTCGCTGTGTAACTTTTGTAAGAGATTCCGGAGTAAGGAACAGTCCGAACTCTTCCAGGTTCTTTCTTATTGTTGCTTTACCAGATTGTTTGCCGAGTGCATATTTCCTTTTTCTTCCGAAACGTTCCGGAAGCAGATTATTAAAGTACAGATTGTCTTTGCTATCACCATCTGCATGTACGCCTGACGTCTGCGTAAAAACATTCTCGCCGATAAGAGGTTTATTTACGGGAATGCGTATTCCACTGAATGTCTCAACTATCTTACTTGCCTTGGTTATTTCGTATTCATTTATACCTGTTTCTGTTTTAAGAAGATCGCGCAGCACTCCTATAACACTTGAAAGAGGCGCATTTCCTGCTCTTTCTCCAAGTCCGTTAATTGTAGTATGAAGCCCTTTGATGCCCGCCTTAACTGCTGAAAATACATTGGCAACAGCGAGGTCATAATCATTATGTGCATGAAAATCAAAGTGAAGTGAAGGATATCTGTCTACAATTTTTTTACAGAAATTATATGTCTGTTCAGGGTTGAGAATGCCCAGCGTATCCGGAAGCATAAATCTTTCTATATTATCATCCTTCAGTGAATCAAGCATATATAAAACATAATCTTCTGAATGGATCATACCGTTCGACCAATCCTCAAGATAGATGTTAACCTGCATATCTCTCGCTTCAGCCTTACTGATTATTTCTCTGATTTCGGACACATGCTTTTCAGGGGTTTTCCTCAACTGTTTCTCAAGGTGTCGGAGCGATCCCTTGCAAAGCAGGTTTATAACCTTACCGCCTGCATCATTTATCCAGTTGATTGAGATATCTCCGTCAACAAATCCAAGAACCTCAACGCTTTGTTGCAGGTTGTTATGACGGGCCCAGTCCATAATCTGCCTGATAGCCTCAAATTCCCCGCTTGAAACTCTTGCAGATGCCACTTCAATGCGGTCAACTTTCAGATCCTTCAGGAGAAGTTTGGCTATATGGAGCTTTTCGAGTGGTGAATATGATACGCCCTGCGTCTGTTCTCCATCCCTCAGGGTAGTATCCATTATTTCAACTCTCATATTTCAAGGCTTTTAGTTTTCTCAAAACTGGTTATTAAACTCTTCATACTCAGAAGATAATCTATATCATCAAGCCCCTTTAACAGGCATTCTTTCTTATACGGATTGATTTCGAATCTGACTGAATCGCCGGTAGGTATAATCTTAAGTGTCTGTTTCTCAAGATCTATTTTAACTTTAGTTGACGGGTCCTTAAGGACAAGATCCTGAAGCTTTTGCAGATGATCATCATTGATAACTATTGGGAGAAGGCCGTTGTTGAGTGCATTATTCATAAAGATATCGGCAAAGAAACTCGATATAACCGCTCTGAATCCATAATCAAAAATTGCCCAGACCGCGTGCTCACGGCTTGATCCGCTTCCGAAGTTTTTACCGGCAACAAGCACTTTCCCACCGTACTTTGAATTATTCAGAATAAACTCATTGTTTTTCTCACCGGTCTTCTTATATCTCCAGTCGCGGAAAAGGTTATCCCCGAACCCCTCTCTTGAAGTAGCGCTCAGAAACCTTGCCGGAATAATCTGATCGGTATCAACATTTTCCAGAGGTAATGGTACACATGTTGATTCGAGAATATCATATTTTACTTTTGCCATGGCAGGTTATTTTAAGATATTTTTTCAGATATATAATTCCTTGGATCTGTTATCACTCCTGTTATTGCAGCAGCTGCAGCTGTCAGCGGACTGGCAAGTAATGTTCTTGCTCCGGGTCCCTGTCTTCCCTCGAAATTCCTGTTAGAAGTTGATACTGCATATTTTCCGGCAGGAATTTTATCGTCATTCATCGCGAGGCAGGAAGAGCAACCCGGTTGTCTCACTTCAAATCCGGCATTTTTAAATGTCTCAAGAAGTCCTTCGGAAGCTAGTTGTTCTTCAACTTTTTTGGATCCCGGAACGATTAGAGCTGTAACATTTGCAGCTTTCTTTCTTCCCTTTATTATTTGTGCAAATGCCCTGAAATCCTCTATCCGTCCATTTGTGCAACTACCGATAAAAACATAATCCACCTGATGTCCAAGTAGTTTCATGCCGGGTTTAAAACCCATATAATCAAGCGATTTTATGAAGGAAACCGAGGCTTTACCGTTTTTTACATCCGATAACGGTATTGACCCATCGATTGCCATTCCCATTCCGGGGTTTGTTCCATAAGTGATCATAGGTTTAATTGAATCTGCCTTAAACTCAAGTTCACGGTCAAAGATTGCTTCAGGATCACTGCCGAGTTTTTTCCAATCACTGATAGAAACGTTTATATTGTCTATACCAGGTATCGATGGAAGCTCTCTCAGATATTCAAAAGTTATTTCATCAGGGGCTATCAGTCCTCCGCGCGCTCCCATCTCTATACTCATATTGCATATAGTCATTCGGGCTTCCATACTCAGACTTTTTATAGCAGAGCCGCAATACTCAACAAAATAGCCTGTCGCTCCACTCGCCGAGATCTCTGAAATAATATGCATTATTATATCTTTTGAAGTCACTCCTTTATGAAGATTGCCATTCACTGTAATTTTCATTTTTTTTGGTTTCGGCTGGAGAATGCACTGGGTAGCCAGAACCATCTCAACTTCAGTTGTGCCGACACCGAAAGCAATTGTACCGAAAGCACCATGTGTTGACGTATGACTGTCGCCGCAAACGATTGTCATTCCGGGTAATGTGTAGCCCAGTTCAGGTCCTATAACATGAACAATACCGTTTTTAGAATGATTCAGACCAAACAGTTCAATTCCATATTTGAGACAATTCTCATTAAGTTTCTCAACCTGATTGCGTGATAATTCATCGCGGATCTGAAGATGCTGATCTTTCGTGGGGATATTATGGTCGGCTGTTGCAAGGGTTTTAGCAGGACGGAACACGGGAATGCCCCTTTCTTTCAGACCATTAAATGCCTGAGGACTTGTGACTTCATGTATGTAATGCCTGTCGATGTAAAGAACATCTGGTCCATCAGCTATGGAACGCACCACATGACTGTCCCATATTTTGTCAAAAAGTGTTTTTGGTTTCATTTATAAAATATTTGTTTTTCTCTCTGCCTCTTTCATCTTCTCTTTGTCTTTTTGTTCTTCACTGTGCCATCTCTGTTATCTCTGTGTAAGTTCTTTTTAGTTAAACAGAGGTGACATTGAGAAGCACAGTGGTATTTAATATATTAGTTTATCTTAGCAAGAGCGTCAATAAATGCTTCAACTGAAGCTGTTATAATATCAGTATTTGCTGAGAACCCGTAATACATCATACCCTTATGTTCAACCTGTATGTGTACTTTACCCAGATCATCGCTGCCTTTTGTTATGGCTTGAATAAGAAACTCTTCAAGATGCACTGTTTTGCTGATCAGCTGTTTAACAGCCGTAAAAGCAGCATCAATGGGCCCGTTTCCCGATGCAGTGGAGAAGTGAACTTCGCCGTTAATTTTCAAACCAACGGTTGCAACCGGTATTAAGGATTTTCCGCAAGATACCTGGAGCAGATCAAGCTTTAGTGCCTTTTCACCCTGGAAAACTACTCCGGCGAGTATCCTGATATCTTCGTCGTTTATCTCTTTCTTTTTATCTGCCAGCAGGAGAAAACGATGGTAAATATCATCAATTTCATCTTTCCCGAAATTAAATCCGAGCAACTCAAGACGATGATTGAGAGCAGCCCTTCCACTGCGGGCTGTAAGTATTATTGAAGATTCCCTGATTCCAACTTCTACAGGGTCAATGATCTCGTAGTTTTCCCTGTTCTTAAGTACGCCATCCTGGTGAATGCCTGATGAGTGTGAAAAAGCGTTTCTTCCCACAATTGCCTTATTAGCCTGAACAGGCATACTCATGAGTGTGGAAACAAGACGGCTGGTACTGAAGATGAGCTTTGTATTAATATCAGTTTTTAATTTAAGGTCATGATGACTTTTAATAATCATCGCAATCTCTTCAAGTGACGTATTGCCGGCTCTTTCACCGATGCCATTAATAGTGACTTCAACCTGTCTGGCCCCATTTATAATACCCATCATGGTATTAGCTGTGGCCATTCCCAGATCGTTATGGCAATGAGTGGAGATTATTGCTTTATCGATATTCGGAACGTGGTCCCTGAGGTATTTGATCTTCTGCCCATATTCTTCAGGAAGACAATACCCGGTTGTATCCGGTATATTTACAACGGTAGCGCCAGCTTTTATTACAGCTTCAATTACCCTGGCAAGGTATTCATTCTCGCTTCTTCCCGCATCTTCTGCATAAAATTCAACATCATCAACAAACTTTCTTGCATATTTAACGGCATCTGAGGCTCGTTTAATAATCTCTTCCGGAGTTGTTTTGATTTTATATTTAATGTGGAAGGAGGAGGTACCTATACCGGTATGGATCCTTTTCCTTTTAGCATATTGAAGAGCTTCAGCTGCCACCTCGATATCTTTTTTGACTGCACGTGTCAATGCGCATATAACAGGGCTTGAAACAGCCTTTGATATTTCGACTACTGATTTGAAATCACCCGGACTGGAAATCGGGAATCCGGCTTCAATAACATCGACTCCCAGGGCTTCGAGAGCCTGGGCGACTTCAATCTTTTCAATTGTATTTAACTGGCAGCCGGGTACCTGTTCGCCATCCCTGAGGGTAGTGTCGAAAATAATGACCTTATCGTCCATCTTGGTTTATTATTTGTAAAAAAAATATTATTTAACTGGCCTCAGTTTTCTCACTGCAGCACCTGCTCTCCAGATTTCGGAATTACCAAGTTCTTTAAGTTCACCATCAAGTACTTCCTTATAATTTGGCGCACCGGTAGAATTAAGAACCCTGACACATTCTTCGCCTGATTTAACTTTCTTATAAAGGTCAGTGAATACCGGAAGTGTTGCTGCCTTAAATTTTGGACGCCAGTCGAGCGCTCCTCTTTGAGCCGTTGCACTGCAGTTTGCATACATCCAGTCCATTCCTTTTTCGTCAACCAGACGGATTAAACTCTGCGTTAATTCTTCAACTGTTTCATTAAATGCTTCTGATGGGCTATGACCATTCTCGCGTAGCACCTGATATTGTGCATCCATGATTCCTGCAAGAGCTCCCATCAATACTCCCCTCTCACCGGTAAGGTCACTGTAAACCTCCTGTTCAAATGTTGTTGGGAAAAGATAACCTGATCCAATCGCTATACCAACAGCAATAGTGCGTTCTTCTGCTTTTCCTGTAAAATCCTGAAATACCGAAAAGCTTGAATTAATACCTGTCCCGGCAAGAAAATTGCGTCTTACGCTTGTTCCGGAACCCTTTGGTGCAACCAGTATAACATCGACATTGGCCGGAGGGATTACTCCTGTATGTTCTTTATATGTAATTGAAAAACCATGAGAAAAATAAAGTGCATCGCCTTCCTTCAGGCATGCCTTTAGCTTTGGCCAGATTATTCTCTGTGCTGCATCAGATACCAGGTATTGAATTATTGTACCTTTTTTTACAGCTTCTTCAATCGGAAATAACGTTTTACCCGGAACGAATCCATCTGCAAGGGCTTTGTCCCAGTCAGCTTTAAACTCCGGAGCCTGACCAATAATAACATTTATTCCGTTATCTTTCATGTTCATTGCCTGAGCAGGTCCCTGAACACCATAGCCAATAACCGCTACTACTTCATTTTTAAGAACTTCTCGGGCTTTGGAAAGTGGAAATTCTTCTCTTGTAACTACATTTTCTACGACACCGCCAAAATCAATTTTTGCCATAATCTTGCTTTTTAAATATTTGATTATTAATAAGTTATTTCAATTGTTTCCGATCTAACCCTGTTAGCTTCATCCATTTCTTTAAGGTATACATTCAACTCTTTAACCTGTTTGGTTATAGCAACCCTTCCTGATCGCGCGAACTGTAATACCCCGTATGGCTCAAGCTGGGAAAGCAAATCAGTTATTTCTGTTTTATGACCTGTTTTTTCAAGAACAACATACTCGGGAGATACTTCAAGAATCCGCGCATGATGGTTGCGGACAATGTTATCAATTATATTACCTGACATTAACCCTTTTGTTGTAACTTTAAATAGCGCAATTTCCTGATATATAATCTGGTCGGAGGTATGCACAAAGACTTTTAATACATCGACCAGCTTTTCCATCTGTCTTGCCACTTTCTGAATCATTTCACTGGTCGTTCTTACTACTATTGTCAGTAACTGAACTCCTTTTACTGCCGATTCAGAGGCGGTGATGCTCTCCACATTTATCTGCCTTCGCGTTAATATTATTGTTATCTGGTTAAGGATCCCTATGTGATCCTCAGTGAAAAGCGATATTGTAAATTCCTGTTTCATAATATTTTCTTTGTTATTCTCTGTGGCTCTCTGTGTCTTCTCTGTTTTTCTCTGTGTAACAAAAAGGAAGAACTTTCACAGAGTTACACTGAGCTATTTATCATGTTTTTACAATTAATAAGTTAATCTTACTTCGGAGACTGATGAACCCGGTTCTACCATCGGGAAGACATTTCCTTCCTTTTCCACGATAACATCAAGAAGATATGGCCCTTTGGCAGCCATCATTTCATCAAGTGCAGTTTTAAGTTCTTTCCTCATGACTACCTTTTTCCCCGGGATACCAAATGCTTTTGCTATCATTACAAAATCAGGATTCACCAGTTCAGTTGAGGCATATCTTTTATCGAAAAACATATCCTGCCACTGACGCACCATTCCCAGGTAATTATTATTAAGAATGATAATTTTGAGAGGTACTTTATATTGCAGAATTGTTCCCAGCTCCTGTATGGTCATCTGGAAACCTCCATCTCCAAGAAACGCAATAACAGGTTTGTCAGGTCTCCCGACTTTTGCTCCTATTCCTGCCGGAAGACCAAATCCCATTGTTCCCATACCACCGGAGGTAACCAGGCTGTTTGGATTACTGAATTTGTAATACCGGGCTGCATACATCTGATTTTGTCCGACGTCTGTAACAATTATTGCTTCACCTTTTGTGAGGTCTGATACCAGTTTTACAACCTCACCCATTTTTATATCACCTTCTTCAGGCTTCGTTTCCTCTTTTATAACTTTCTCATATTCAGTCTTATCGCATATTCTGAATTCTCTGATCCATTTTTCAAATGAGTTCTCCTTAACAAGTGGAATAAGGTATTTCAGGACCTCTTTTGCATCATTGTTTATTTCAACATCAACCAGCACATTTTTATTTATCTCCGCTTCATCAATCTCGATATGAATTATCGTTGCTTTTTTTGCATATTTTTTAAGATTACCTGTTACGCGGTCATCGAAACGCATACCGATTGCAATAATAAGGTCAGCTTCATTTGTCAGCAGATTTGGACCATAGTTTCCATGCATGCCCAACATCCCTGTAAACAACCGGTGGTCAGACGGAAATGCCGAAAGGCCCATCAGAGTTGAGGCGACAGGTATACCGGTTTTTTCAGCAAATGCTTTCAATTCCTTTTCTGCTCTTGACAGCAAAACTCCATGACCGGCGAGAATCAGAGGTTTTTCAGCATGGTTGATCATAATAGCAGCTGATTCTATTGCCTTTATATGCAGCGGTATAAGAGGATTGTAACTTCTGATATAGTCACATTTTTTATATTTGAAACAAAGTTTCTCCAGCTGCGCATCTTTTGTTATATCTATCAAAACAGGTCCCGGACGGCCTGTTTTGGCTATATAAAAAGCTTTAGCTATTGTATCAGGTATATCCTGTGGTTTTTTAACCTGGCAGTTCCATTTCGTTACAGGCATCGAGACCCCAATAATATCAGTCTCCTGAAAAGCATCAGTACCAATCAGTCCGGATGTAACCTGGGCTGTTATAAATACCACCGGTACCGAATCAAGAAACGCGTTGGCGATCCCGGTAACAAGATTTGTAGCTCCGGGGCCTGATGTGGCAAAACAGATTCCTGGTTTACCTGTAACCATCGAATAGGCCTGGGCAGCATGTGCTGCACCTTGTTCATGTCGGGTAAGATAATGATTTAGTCTGCCTGTAAAATCGAGAAGTTTGTCATAAACCGGCATAATTGCTCCTCCGGGATAACCAAAAATAGTATCCACTCCCTCTTCTAATAAACATTGCAAAAGAGCTTCAGCTCCGGTTATCTGTTCCTGTCCGTTAACATGTACAATAGCATGTTCTGTTTCTTTTTCAATCTTCATATACTATCTTATCTAAATGTAATATTGTATTATATATCAACCTTTTGCCTTTTGTCTTTCTCCGTTATATCATCCTTACAGCTCCCAGGTCAGCTGAACTTACGATGGCGGCATATGCTCTTAAAGCAGAAGAAATTTCCCGGTTACGGTTTTCAGGCTTATAAGCCTTGTCGCCTTTCAGTTCTTCTGATTTCTTCCGGTTATTAAGCTCATTATCCGATATAAGAGCATTTATTGTTCTGTTTGGGATATCTATTTCTATACGATCACCAGATTTTAGTAAAGCCAGTTCTCCCCCTGCAGCAGCTTCAGGTGAAACATGTCCAATTGACAATCCTGAAGTGCCGCCTGAAAACCTTCCATCAGTAATTAGTGCACATTCATTACCTAACCCCTTCGATTTCAGATATGAAGTAGGGTAGAGCATTTCCTGCATACCCGGACCACCTTTCGGACCTTCATACCTTATAATGACTACATCACCTTTCTTCACATCTCCATTCAGGATCCCGTCTACTGATTCTTCCTGCGATTCATATATCACAGCATTCCCGGTGAATGTAAAAAGTAAAGGATCAATACCGGCTGTTTTTACGATACACCCTTTCCGGGCAATATTACCATAGAGTACGGCCAGTCCGCCGTCTTTACTATAAGCATGTTCCACAGATCTTATACAGCCTTTTTCCCGGTCGGTATCGGGTTCTTCATATGACATATCCTGTGAACCCATTTTGAGATTTTTCTCCATTGCCGGAGCGCTTTTGAAGGTATTGAATGCAGCAGGTTTTGCTTTTCCTCCACGGATATCCCAGTCAGCAATTGCTTCTCCAAGGGTTTTGTAATCCACCCGTTTCACTGATGTGTTTATCAGGTCGACACGTCCCAGTTCACCCATTATGCCTAATATTCCACCCGCACGGTTAACATCCTGAACGTGATATTGTGAACTTGGAGACACTTTACAGATATTTGGAATACGTCGTGAAAGCTGATCAATATCCTTCATTGTGAAATCAACACCGGCTTCCTGAGCCACAGCAAGAAGATGAAGTACAGTATTAGTGGAGCCTCCCATAGCTATATCGAGTGACATTGAATTCATGAATGCCTCTTTTGTTGCAATAGAACGGGGAAGAACAGAGTCGTCGCCATCATTGTAATATCTGTTAGCCATATCAACTATCAGTGCGGCAGCTTTTTCAAATAACTTAATCCTGTTTTTATGGGTAGCAACAATGGTCCCGTTGCCGGGAAGTGATAATCCCAATGCTTCAGTAAGGCAATTCATTGAATTTGCAGTAAACATTCCTGAACATGACCCACAGGTAGGACAGGCGGATCTCTCGATCTCATACAGATCATTATCACTGACGGTATCATCGGCCGCGGCAACCATTGCATCAACCAGATCGAGGTATTTATTTTTAAAACGACCGGCCTCCATTGGCCCTCCGGACACGAAAACAACAGGGATATTTATTCTCATGGCAGCCATCAGCATACCCGGAGTAATCTTATCACAGTTACTTATACAGATCATAGCGTCTGCCAGATGTGCATTACACACATATTCGACGCTGTCAGCTATAAGTTCTCTTGAAGGAAGTGAGTAGAGCATTCCTGAATGCCCCATGGCAATACCGTCATCAATTGCTATTGTATTGAATTCAGCTGCAAAAAGACCCTTTTTTTCAATTTCATTTTTAACAAACTGACCGATTTCATGAAGATGAGCATGTCCGGGAACAAACTGCGAAAAGGAGTTTACGATAGCAATAATAGGTTTTCCCATTTGTTCTTCCTTCATCCCGTTAGCTCGCCACAGGCTTCGTGCACCTGCCATATTTCTTCCGGATGTTGTCTTTGAGCTCCTTAGTTCGTTCTTCATATTAAAAGCATATTAAAAAAAAGCTTCCCGGTCTCCCGGAAAGCTCTGTATGTTTATATAAATACATATTATTCCCGGATCATGTGCTCGCGGCAAGAATGAGGATGAGGACGATAATATGGATTATAGATATTTTCACTTTTTTATTATAAAATGATGGACAAATGTACTTAAATATTTAATATATCAAATAAAAAGTGCAATATTTCTTCAAATTAGATATTTCAGAAAAAGATAAAAGCATTATTCTTTCACTAATTCTGACATTGATTGTCAATATATTATAACCTGATTATATCTTTTTATATTGATCAATAAATGCAATTTTATTTGTAGCTCAATTTATTTGCATACCTTATATTTATGCGAGACCGGAGGTAATCTGCACCCGGATAAAATATTTTTAATTAGGTTGACTGAAATTTTGTTTATATAAATTACTCGATTATATTTGGATCAATAATAACTCCCATTATTATTAAAGTATATTCATTCATTCCACAAACATTTTTTGAAAGGACGATGAGCAAGATTGTAATTTAAAATGTAAAGTTCCGTTAACCTACACGATAATAACTCAGAAAAGTATTAATTGTTTTGATAAATAGGTAGTCTTGATACCGGCCGGGACGAATATAAAGTTTATGATCTCGCCGGTAAGTTGATTAAAGAGGTGGGCGGACATACAGAAGGTACCATTAAGGGACGGGATGCAGCAAATCCAAGTCCGGGAATGGATGAACAGCATATAGCTGACTTTCTTGATGCTATCAGGAATAATCGTCGTCCAAACTGTGATGTTGAGCACGGTTTTAAGAGTACAGTCGCGGCACAACTGGGGAATATTGCATGGCGCATGGGTCGTGACCTGAAAATCGATCCCAAAAATGGCCATATAATCGATGATAAAGAAGCCCAGAAACTCTGGAGTCGCGATTATGAGAAAGGATGGGAGCCTACAGTGTAAATGGGTATAACACCTAAGAAGTCATTTTTGCATAGTTTGGCACTGCCTTCTGACAGGAGGCAGTGTTCTTTTTTATTATGCTATTCCATCTCCTAAATATTTATTATCTTGTACATACTAAATTAATTTTTATAACATCCTGTCTATGAAAATTATAACTCTTCTGCTTTCTTTGCTTTTTAGTATTTATGTTTCAAGTGGCCAAAAGAAACCTGAAGAGATTTATAAAAGTCAAAGGGTTGAAAAACTCATAAATTCCCAGTGGACTTTTAATTATTTTCCTGTAGAGGCAGCCGACAAAGGCTATGAATCGCCAGGATTCGATGATTCCAGATGGAGCGTGGTCAGTATTCCTCATACATGGAACACATATGAAACAACAGGCGAGGTTCATCCTTTTACCAGAAATGCGTCGGAAAGTGATAACCCTTACTGGTGGATAGGTTGGGGGTGGTATCGCAAACATTTTTCAATAAACAGTAATTATTCAGGGAAAAAGGTTTTTGTTGAGTTTGAAGGGGTACAGAAATATTGTAAAGTATGGGTTAACGGAAAATACATTGGAGATCATAAAGGAGGATATGGTTCATTCGACTTTGATATTACAAAATTTATAAAACCAGAAGGTGAAAATGTTATTGCAATTGCAGTAAGCAACAGTCAGAATGATCCGTATAATATTCCTGCAATAGCTGCCGGTAAATTTAATTTTTACGGTGGCATTTACAGAGATGTTACTATTGTTCTGAAAAATAATCTTTATATCCCTATGCAGGGTTCCGCAAGCCATGAAGGAGGTACATTTATTACAACCCCTGGTATAACTGAAAAAGAGGGAAAGATCAGAGTTCAGACCTGGGTGAAAAACGAAAATTCCCGGAAGAACAATTGTATTCTTCAAACTTCCATTTACGATGCCTCCAAAAAACTGGTCCAGGTCATTAAAACAAATGCGGTAATTAATCCCCAGGAGCTTTATAAATTCGATCAGACCTCAAAACCTATAAAAAACCTTCACTTATGGTCGAATGATGATCCCTGTCTTTATAATATTTACTCCCAGGTTATTGACGGGAAAGAAACTGTTGATACTTATACCAGTACTTTCGGATTCCGCTGGCTCCGATGGGATCATAAGGGAAACTTTCTGTATGTTAACGGAAAGAAGGTGGAGATGCATGGAGGAAACTACCTTCAGGAATACCCATGGCTTGGGGATGCAATCCCTGACTGGATTACAGCTTTAGATATAACCGATATTGCTGAAAACCTGAATTATAATTTCATGGCCACGGGACATTATCCTAATGACAAAAATATGTATGATCTGGCCGACAGGTATGGAATTATTATCAATTATGATTATCCAGGTATGGGGGACCAGGATTCTTCGCCTGAGGTACAGGAACAACTGATAAAAGAAATGATCCGGCGCGATCGTAACCATCCCGGTATCATATTCTGGAGCATGGGTAACAAAACAAATAATGACTTTGATCTGAAGTTTGTAATGGCACAGGATACTACCAGGATAACTACATCTTTCCGGGCCGCGGATGATCCGGCGCCCGAATATCTTAATTCAAAACTAAGGAATATCAGTACTGATGGGTTTGTTGATATGTACAGGCTTCCTAAGTATGGATATTATTTCTGGCAGGCCACTTATGCCAAAAAACCAATGATGTTTATCCAGCCAAATTTATGGAGGTCGCAGTACCTGGGACAAAAGAAGGATATTGTGGTGAATTCAAATTGCGACAAAGTTGAGCTAAAAGTAAATGGAGTAAGTAAAGGAATACTGACGCCTGATGAAACCAATTTCCATAGCGTTACATTTAAAGACGTTTTGATTGAGAAGGGAATAATAACAGCTTCATCCGGCAAAAATGACAAAGCGGTTACAACACAGGTAGTAATGGCGGGCGATCCGGCAAAGATAATTCTGACTTCTTCGCATAATAAGATATCAGCTGATCGGGGTTCAGTTGCAATTATTACAGCTGACATAGTAGATTCAAAAGGCAATCATGTTTATGGAGCCAATAATACTATCAAATGGACTATAACCGGACCTGCTGATTTTATTATACCTTCGGGATATGAATCTGAAATAAATAAACATCATGAGATGGATGGAGTCTGGTATATGGATATGCCGGTGGCTAACTTAATCAGATCGACAGGAAATACAGGAAAAATTCATGTTGCAGCATCCGCAAGTGGACTCGCCTCAGGATGGGTTGATATCGAGACTGAAGAAATTAAGCCCGACAATTCTGTTATTTCAGAGCCCAGACTCGATGATGAAGGTCGTAAACCTGTTTCCAGATTAGTGCTGAAAGTTACGAGGCTCGAGGAGGCACCCCGGGAGATAAAATTGACCTCCGGGGATTTTAAACTCAGTTCTTCAGATAAACCAGAATATGCAAGAATAATCAGGGAATTTATTCAGAAAAATAATCCTTCAACCGATTCTTCAACTGTGGAATTCAGGTCGCTGATTGACCTGTTCTCAGCACATCTTTTCAATAATAATGGTTCTCTGACAGCCGATGATTATAATTTCAATATTGATCATTATAATAACTACCGTTTGATATCAGGTTATGTAAACAGTACTAAGCTTCCTCCACTTTTCAAGGAGGGTTTAAAGAAATTCTATTCAAATTCTATTATCATGGAGGGAAATGAAAAAAACGCGGGAGAGGAGATGAATTGGCTTAACTGGATCCCTTCCGGAGGTACAGTCGTAATATCAGATGAAAACGGAAATACTAAACCTGTTAAAGGAACTGTTGTTACAACCAAAAGTGAACTTGCCGACCTTATCGCTATTGTTTATCCGGGGTTTGTTAATTTCAGTATTGAAACTAAGGAAAGAGATCTGGAATTTATAAGCAAAATGAACCCGTATATTCACGTTACCCCGGTAATCGAACAAAACAGGGAAGGGAATACATCTAAAATTATCAAAGCCTTATATAAAGCTGAAAAAGGGAAACCTGTTTTAATACCGCTATTGAAATTTATCTCTGAATAATACAAGATTAAGAACCCCGGTTATACTTTATGTTTCTTACGGCTAATCTACTTAGCGGAAGTACTTAATTCGATTATAAACTCAGACAGGTATTCACTCTTTTCCGGTTCAATTATTCAGATCTCCCATTCTCATGAAGTGTCCTTTAACTTTTGAAATATTTATATATCTTTCAGAAAAATTTTAAACCTGATTCAAATGAAAAAAGGAAGTCTTATTTCGATTGTATTGTTGATGGCTGTAACCGGCCTTATTTTTACTTCGTTTTATTCCTGCAAACCTGCCGGTAAAAACTTAGGGTTGCAGTTGTATTCCATTCGCGACTCCATTATGAATAACGTTCCTGCTTCAATAGATAAGGTAAGCAAAATGGGTTATAGATTTGTTGAGCCTGCAGGTTATGATAATGGGAAATTTTATGGTCTGGAACCAGCTGCGTTTAAAACTCTTCTCGCAGCTAACAAACTGACTATGATTAGTTCACATACCGGACAGGCGCTTCCTGATTCAGCAAAGATGAGCTCTGTTATGGCTTGGTGGGATGCATGTATTGATGCACATGTTGCTGCAGGTGACAAATATCTGGTTCAACCTTTCATGGGTGGCGGAGCTTATCGCAGTCTGGACACACTTAAACGTTATTGCGAGTATTTCAATGCCATCGGTGAAAAATGCAATGCAAAAGGTTTACGTTTTGGCTATCATAATCATGATAAAGAATTTTCAACACAATTGGAAGGACAAACAATTTATGACTTTATGCTTACAAATACCGATCCTAAAAAAGTAATGTTTGAAATGGACCTTTATTGGGCTGTTATTGGTAAGGCTAATCCTGTAAGTTATTTCAATAAATTCCCCGGCCGTTTTGAACTCTGGCACATTAAAGATGAAAAAGAGATTGGTGCAAGTTCAATTATGGATTTTAAAGCTATTTGGGAAGGATCTGCCAATTCAGGAATGAAGTACGGCATAGTTGAAGTTGAAAGATATGATTTTGATGAGTTTACAAGCTGCAAGAAGAGTATCGATTTTCTGAATGCTGCTCCTTATGTTGTAATGCCAAAATAAATATTAAAGATAATATTTCAGTTATAGACTGGTTGAGGAGGATCGCAGGAATAATATTTTGTGATCCTCCTTTTTTATGCCTGTTTTTATTCTCTATCTCCAGTTTCAGTCAAACTTTTGGAAAATAAGAATTAAGCCATAGGATTTATTCACCCCTGAGTTTTTTTAATTCATTGAAATGGGCCATTGACATTTTTTCGCGGGTTTCGCGGTTGGTTTTGCGGTAGGCTTCAAACTCATCTTTCAAATCATGCAATTCTTTATTTGTACCGATTATAACTGAAAGGTTTCGTTTAAAAATAACGAATCCTATTGCAAGTACCGCTAACAAAATGCCAACAATTGTCCACATGATTGAGTTATATGAAGTCTTGTTGACTTCTTTACCCAGAACTTTGATGCTGTTTTTTGATGAAGTGATGTCGTTAAGGTTTGTCTTTGTTGTTGCCAGGGTTGTGTTCAGAGAATCAATAGTGTGCTTTAGTGCAGTAGTGTTATTTTTTAATGCTCCAATTTTATTGAATGAAGATGAAAGAGTGTCTGAAATGTTCACCTTTAATTTCTGAAACATATCTTCTCTTATTGCCCTGTAGTTTTCATAGATCCTGGTTTTCTCTTCAATATATTTCAATTGTTCTTTCAACGGACTGTTCTTCAGTACCTCAGGCATCTCCGTCTGACTATGTGCATTCGTAAATGCAATAAGCAGCATCGAAATTATCAATAGTAATCTGCAACGTGACTGATACATTTCTCTCAAGGGTTTAGGTAAGAAAAAAACACTCATCATTATTAACGTAAAGTTAATGTGAATATTATATTCTAAAAAATATTAAATTTATGATGTTTAAATGTAATAATACCAATACCGGATAAACAGGAAGATGCTAAAGAACAGAAACTTATATATAAAAACTAACATAAAATGACAAAAAGAAGGGATTTTATCAAAACAAGTTTACTGGGGGCCGCAGGATTAGCTATTGGCGGAAAGGGCTTCAGCGCCAGATCGTATGCTTCAATTATTGGTTCCAATGAAAGGATCAATATTGCCGTTATAGGTATTCGCGGACAGGGGGGTACCCACATAAACAGCTGGTGTGCCCTTGCCGAAAACAGGAATGTCAGATTAAAAACGCTATGCGATGCTGATGAACAGTATTTTGCTGAAAAATCCAGGATCGTGTTTGATAAAACAGGCACTAATCCGGCTACGGAATGGGATATGCGCAAGGTATTTGATGACAAGGATATACACGCTGTTTCCTTTGCTGTTCCAAACCATTGGCATGCACTTGGCACGATATGGGCATGTCAGGCAGGTAAACACGTTTATGTGGAAAAACCGGCAAGTCATAATATTTTTGAAGGCAGGAAAATGATAGAAGCCTCCCGTAAATACAATGTGAGGGTACAGACCGGACTTCAGAACCGCTCAATAGTGAACGTTATGGAGGCTATAAAGTTCCTCCATGATGGTGGTATTGGTGATGTCTTTATGGCGAAAGGACTTTGCTATAAACCACGTGATTCGTTTGGCATTGCAAAAGACAGCACACCTCCTGGATCCCTGCATTATGAACGCTGGTTAGGGCCGTCTCCTTATCGTCCGTATAATGAAAAAAGGGTGCATTATAACTGGCACTGGTTCTGGGATACAGGTAATGGTGACACTGGTAATCAGGGTCCTCACCAATTCGATATTGCACGCTGGGGCCTAAATAAAAAGGATCATCCGGTATCGGTATATTCCAATGGAGGGCGTTTTGGTATTGACCCAAAGGAATGTGCCCAGGAAACTCCAAATACCCAGACATCTCTGTTTAAATATAGTGATGGAAAGATCCTTGAGTTTGAAACCAGGGGACGGTTCACAAATGATGAATCCAGTCTTGGAATTAGAATCGGTAACATTTTTTATGGTACTGAAGGTTATCTTGAGCTGAATGAAGGAACCTGGAAAGCATTCCGCCAGAGGGAAAAAGAGCCTTTTACAGGTTCTGCTGCGCTCGAAAAGAAACCAGCTGACACTACCTACCTGGCAGCTCCCGGGGGTGCAGATCATTATGCTAATTTTATTGATGCTATCAGGGCTGGCAGTAATGATGTACTTCATTGTGATATCAGCGAAGGATTCTACTCATCGTCACTGCCTATTATGGCAAACATTGCTTACAGGCTTGGACGTGAGTTAAGGTTTGATGGGGCAAAAGAAAAATTTGTAAATGATACTGAAGCGGATAAGATGCTGACAAGGGAATATCGGAACCCATATGTTATTAATGATGTAATCTAACTCATAAATAGAATGTTACCGTTGCCGGGCTGCATTATAAATGGTTTATTGGAAACCAGCATCGCGCACCTCAACCCGGTAACAAGTTTTCATTATCAAACACCTAAAAATCCATATATGAATTTGCAATTAAGATTAATCTGGGTATTAAGTCTTATCTTATCTGTATCATGCAGTAACCCCAAAGGAAATGGCAATGAATCGGACATTAAGATTCTTAGCCGTGAAGCTGAAAAAAAGATTGATGTATTAATTGACGGAAAGCTTTTCACTTCTTTCTGCTGGCCCGACAATGTTTATAAACCAATACTTTACCCTGTCTTTACATCAGGGGGAACAGAAATTACCCGTGGATTTCCATTAAAACCACGGGAAGGTGAACGGAATGATCATATTCACCAGGTTGGCATCTGGTTCAATTATGGAAATGTGAACGGGATCGATTTCTGGGGAAATGGTTCCAGAGGGATCAGGGAACCAAAAGGTGGAGAAATAAAACATGTTGGTATTGAAAGGGCAGGCATCAGAAACGGGGAAGGATCATTCGTGTCAGCTGAGAATTGGATAGGCCCCTCAGGTAGGATACTTATTACCGAAGAGACAGAATATCACTTTATGGGCCACGGGTCCACGCGTATTATTGACAGAGTTACAACTCTGACTGCTGGCGACACAGCTGTATTATTCAAAGATACCAAAGAAGGACTCTTTGGTATGCGTGTATCACGACAGATGGAACTACCTTCAAAAGATGCCCTTAACCTGCTTGATGCCAATGGGAATCCTTCTGCAGTGAAAGACTCATTGAACTCAGGAGTAACCGGTAATTACAGGAGCAGTGAAGGAATCACCGGAGAAGCTGTTTGGGCAACCCGTGCACGCTGGATGGAATTGTCAGGAATTATTGCAGATGAGAACATTTCCATTGTGATTTGTGATCATCAAAAAAATCCGGGCTATCCCACCTTCTGGCATGCAAGGGGATACGGATTATTCGCTGCCAATCCTTTTGGCCGGGCAGATTTCACAAAAGGTAAAGAGTCTTTTAATTTTACCATTCCGGCTAAGAAATCGGCAAAATTCAGATACAGGGTAATAATCACTTCCGGAGCTCGTTTAACTGATCTTGAGATAAATGCTTATTCAGATGATTTCAATAAAAAGTATAATAAGAATAAATAAGAGAAATAAATTAACCGCAAATCCCGATAGCCATATGGAAGCAAAGGTTTTTTTGCCTCCTGCCCCCTTTTTCGCCTTCGCGAAGCCGCTACGGCGAAGAAGGTAAGGGGGTTGGGGTTAGAAATAAGGGGTAAAAATATAATTTAGACACTCATAAAAAACATAATAAATCATGGAAAATCAAAACAACAACAGGCGTAGCTTTATCAGGAAAGTCACTTTGGGCGGATTAATGGCTGTCAGTATTCCTGAAATATTGTCTGCAGCGATGGTTCCTGCTGCAATGAAGAAAAACACTCTTATTAAGAATAATGTAATTCTTTTCCAGGGTGACTCTATCACCGATGCCGGAAGAAACAAAGAAGATAACTCTTTCAATAATGCCAGAACCCTGGGTTCCGGATATCCGTTGTTTGCAGGTGCTGCACTTCTGGAAAAATATGCAGCTCTGAATCTGAAAGTATATAATAAAGGTATATCAGGTAATAAGGTTTTTCAGCTGGCTGAACGATGGGATAAAGATTGCCTTGATATAAAACCTGATATTTTAAGTATTCTGATAGGTGTAAACGATATCTGGCATAAACTTGAAGGAAATTATAACGGTACAGTTGATATCTACAGAAAAGACTTTATTGCACTGCTTGAAAGAACCAAAAAAGCTCTTCCAAATGTAAAACTTATTATCTGTGAACCATTTGCGGTGCCTGGCGTAAAGGCAGTAGATAGTAAATGGTATCCGGAATTCTATGATTATCAGAAAGCTGCGAAAGATATAGCAACACAGTTCGGCGCTACATTTATACCGTATCAGAAAATTTATGATGAAGCTCAAAAACAAGCACCCGGCGCCTATTGGACCCCAGATGGTGTTCATCCTACGCTGGCCGGCGCACAACTGATGGCTGCTGCATGGCTTAATGCCGTAAAGTAACTCTATGGAAAACCAGAGAGTCCTGAAACTGAAGGCAAAAATTACTTTTCTGCTGATTTTATTATTTTCAGTTATAAATCTACAGGGTCAGAACCGTTGGGTTATTGACCCTGATGGTAGTATAATATGGAATGTGAAACCAGGAGAGCTCCATTCCGATAATATTGAAATGAGCGGCAGGTTTATCTCAGTAATTGCTACTTATGGAGTTGATGAAAAGGGCAAGTTGCAGGGTACCAAACAACTTGTATTTCCGATGCTGCGTACAATTCCTAATGACACGCATGCAAGTCTCACGTATGTTTTTGGAGCTGAAGCAGAACCTGTCATTAAAATAAACAACAGACCTGTCATAGAAAAGATCACCCGTTTCTCTCTTCGGGGGATACTGAAAACTGAAAGTGAAATAAACGGCAACATTAATTGTAAACGTGAATTCTTTCCATCAACTGATAAACCGATGGCTATTGAGAAATTTACGATAGCTAACTCCTCAGAGCTTGATATAACAATCGATATAGAAGATTTCGAAAAAACATCCCGTAGTCACAGGGAGAAAAGTGTCTATGATGTTTATGAGATCAGTGCAAAGACATCAGGAGCAGGTATATTTACCTTACACCCAAAAGAAAGTCTTACATTTGCAGTAATCTTTACCGGTTATAAAATTTCTGATAAACCACTGCATCCTGTCATAGAAAAAGAGCTCTCACAGCGTCAGGATTTTGTGGTAAAAATGTTTAATAGTCTGATATTCACTTCGCCTGATCCTGTTCTGAACAGGATGTTTGCTTTTGCGAAGATCAGGGGTATGGAAAGTATTTATGAAACTAAAGGTGGACTGGTCCATAGTCCCGGAGGAGGAGCTTATTATGCGGCAATATGGGCTAACGATCAGGCAGAATATGCAAATCCTTTTTTTGCTTATACCGGGTATTCTACTGCTATTGAAGCAGGTATGGTGTCGTGGAGCTGGTTTTCAAAATACATGAATCCCGGTTTCAAACCTATTCCAAGTTCAATAATTGCAGAAGGTACCGGATTCTGGAACGGCGCAGGCGACAGGGGAGACCAGGCTATGATTGCCTATGGTGCTTCAAGGTTTGCACTGGCATTGGGTGACCATAAGGCAGCAGAGGAGTTATGGCCCTTAATTGAGTGGTGCATTGAATATTGTAAACGCAAAATAAACAAGGATGGAGTAGTAACTTCTGACAGCGACGAGCTTGAAGGGCGTTTCCCTTCAGGAACAGCCAACCTTTGTACCTCATCGTTATTTTACGATGCCCTGAATTCTGCAGCTTACCTGGGCAGGGACCTTGGTAAATCTCCAAAACTTATTGCACAGTATAATGCAATGGCAAAAGAGCTTAAATCAAGTATTGAGAAGTATTTTGGTGCTAAAGTGGATGGATTTGATACTTATCGGTATTATGATGGAAATAATGTTCTGCGTTCATGGATTTGCATCCCGCTCACAGTTGGGTTATTTGACAGGGCAAAAGGAACTGTTGATGCTCTGTTTTCCCAAAAACTCTGGACTGATCAGGGATTGCTTACACAGGAAGGATCCGAAACATTCTGGGATCGCTCAACGCTATATGGTCTGCGTGGAGTAATTGCTGCCGGAGCAGTAGAAAAAGGGCTGAAATATCTTACTTTTTATTCAAATAGTCGCCTTCTGGGCGATCATGTTCCGTATGCTGTTGAGGCATGGCCTGAAGGCAACCAGCGACATCTTTCAGCTGAAAGCGCATTATATTGCAGGGTTATAACAGAAGGTGTGTTCGGATTCCGGCCGACTGGTTTAAGTTCGTTCTCAATAACTCCTCAGTTACCGGAAACATGGAAAGGGATGACTTTAACGAATATAATTGCTTTTGGAGGCAGAAAAATAGATCTTTTAATTTCAAGGAAGGGTAGCAAGATTGAGATTAATATCATTGTCGATGGAACCAGGGTAAGAAATAGTATAGTAGAAAATGGTTATAAACTGGAAATAGATCTTTAGCCAGTTTTCTCAGGTTCTAAAATTACAGGTATGTTAAGCAAAAGGGCTTTAACAAAATTTAATATATCGTAATATTTGTTTAATGTACCTTTGTTGGTTTGAAAATCACGATAAAGTTTAGGAATATTATTATTAAACGATAAAATAGTATTTATGAAAAGAATTCTTGTTTCATCAGTCCTCTGTATTTCCATAATATTATCAGGAATCGCACAAAACTCAGTTGTTCCAAAATTGGGTAAAGACCCCGTAAAAAAGGTTATTGCAGCAATGACATTAGAAGAAAAAGTGTCTCTGGTTGTTGGTACTGGTATGCGTATGCCGGGAGGACCTCCGC
>JANYJP010000117.1 GCA_025358455.1 Bacteroidales bacterium | reverse complement strand
TTTTGTGATCCGACAGTTACCTGTTGGGTTGTATAACCAACAGATGAAAATAAAAGTACTGAAGCCTGACTTGGAACTTTAATTGAATAAGCGCCATTGAGGTCAGTAATAGCTCCGATTACCGTCCCCTGGACAGTAACGTTCACTCCAGGTTGTGGTCCCTCGCCTTCAGCAGTAACCTTCCCTGTAATGGTTCTTTCCTGAGCAAAGATAATGCCCGATGAAAGTACCATGCTGAGAAAAAACAGCGCAATGCGCCGCACATTGGTTGAAATTTGCATAGTCAGTCGTTTTTTAAACATGTTAGTTAAAGGGTTTATAATATAAAGCAAGAATTAACGTGTTCAGGTCTTAGGTCAACGTACAAATCTATATAAAAAATCATAACTACAATAAAAAAACAGGAATTTTTATAATTATTTTTTAATCCGGTTTTAATCCGGATTTAATCTGGAGTTACCATTAATTCACATTACCTGGGCTGAGAACTCTGGTTTTCACCTGTTTAATCCGAATATCTAATGGCTGTCTTCTCAGAAACGGTTATTTTTAATGCTCCCGGATCTGTTAATGGGAAATTGATTAATATTGCTGAATGGTCAGGAAGCTCGTGTAAAGAGACTAAGGGATTTACTAATTTCAAATTCTCAGTATATATATAAGGTATAACTATGAAGATATTGATTGTCGAAGATGAACCGAAGGTTGCTTCATTTATAAAAAAGGGTCTTGAAGAAAGTCATTATGAAGCTGAAATAGCTTATGATGGAATATCTGCAGAAAAGCTTGCGCAACAATATAAGTATGACCTTTTTATACTTGATATTATAATTCCGGGTATCACAGGTTTGGATTTGTGTCAAAAACTTAAAAAACTAAACTCAAATGTGCCTGTTTTAATGCTTTCTGCCCTTGGCACAACTGATGATAAGCTTATTGGATTTGATGCAGGAGCGAATGATTATCTGGTTAAGCCATTCGAATTCAGGGAGCTGCTTGCAAGAGTAAAGGTTTTACTCAGGATATCCAACCCTGCGCCTGACAAAGCAAACAATCTTGTTGTTGGTGATCTGGAACTGGATCTTGATATGAAAGTTGCTCACAGAGGAAACACACATATTGAGCTTACCGCTAAAGAGTTTTCTTTACTTGAATACTTTATGAGGAATAGCGGAAGGGTATTATCACGGAATGATATTGCTGAAAAAGTCTGGGAAGTAAGCTTTGATTTCGGAACCAATGTTGTCGATGTCTATGTTAATTTCCTGAGAAAGAAAATTGATAAGGGATACGATAAAAAACTGATCCATACCAGGGTCGGATTTGGATATATTTTTGGAGATATCTAAAATGCAGATCAGAACCAGATTAACCTTACAGTTTCTCCTGCTGGGGGGAATAATTATGATTATTGCATCCATGGCAATTTATGTTTCCTCAGCAAGTTTCAGGAGGGAGGACTTTTATAACCGTCTCAGGAATAAAGCGCTTAGCACCGCCGGCATACTTTTTAGTACTAATAAAACTGATGCAGATCGACTTCTCAAAATTGAAAACGACAATCCGGTTAACCTGCAGAATGAAAAGATAATTATTATCAATTTTGCAAACGATACAGTCTATAGTTCAGATAAGAACAGGGAAATTGAAATAAGAAATAATATTCTGGAACGGGTAAGATTAGGTTATAAGGTTTCTTATAACCAAGCCGATTTTTCAGTTATGGCAACATTATTTTTCACAAATTATGACCGGTTCGTGATAGTCGCCGGCGCCCGCGATATTGAAGGCGCATTACATCTTGAAAAATTAAAGACCATTTTAATAATTGTTTGTTCGTTTAGCCTGGTCTTGTTTTTTATTGCCGGATGGTTTTATTCAGGGAGAGCGCTTAAACCAATATCAGATGTAGTAAAGAAAGCAGAAGACATTTCTATAACCAGCCTGAATTTAAGAGTAAATGTGGGTAATGGAACTGATGAGATAGGCAGACTCGCAAAAACTTTTAATAAGATGCTTGAACGCCTCGAGATATCATTTAAGATGCAGAAGGATTTTATTTCCAATGCATCTCATGAATTGAGGACCCCTCTTACATCGATTAACGGACAACTGGAAGTTCTCATGATGAAAGATCGCTCCACCAATGAATATAAAGCTGCCCTTGAGTCGGTACTTGACGATATTAAATCCCTGATAAACCTTTCAAACAGATTACTTTTGATAGCCCGTACCAGCACAGATAGTCCTGTAAATCTGAATAAAAAATTCAGAATCGATGAAATTCTCTGGCAGGCTCAGGAGGAAATGAAAAGGTTTAATAAGGATTTTCATATTAATATTTCTATTGATAATTCATTGACCGATTCCGATCAGATGATTGTGGTCGGTGACGAATCATTGCTGAAAGTTGCTGTTTCAAACCTCATTGACAATGCATGCAAATACTCACATGACCATACCGTTGATATCAAGCTGAACCACTTCGA
The DNA here is from genome assembly GCA_025358455.1 of Bacteroidales bacterium. Taxonomy (GTDB): domain Bacteria; phylum Bacteroidota; class Bacteroidia; order Bacteroidales; family VadinHA17; genus LD21. The sequence goes on along the minus strand of JANYJP010000117.1, from coordinate 29,793 downwards.
AAAAAGGTTAGAGATAGCATTTGAAGACAAAGGTATTGGTATTTCAGAAGAGGATATCAAAAAGGTTTTTGAACCCTTTTATCGTGGCTCCAATGCAGCTTCAATCCGTGGCACCGGCATAGGATTACCTCTTGTTAATCAGATAATTAAAAGCCATAATGGAACAATAAAACTCACGTCCGTTCTTGGTAAAGGAACAAAGTTTATTGTAATTCTTCCTTCAATCTCATAACATATTCCTTGTTGCAATAAGTCATTTCATGAACTTCTGAGCAACTAATGACAATGAAATTTAATTCTTTTTTAATCTTCTTTTAATCTGTGTTTAATAGTCATGATTTATTATTGACACTTAGCCCCTGAATGAGCATAATACCTGAACCTGACGGTTTAAATAAACGTAAACAATTGATCTGATTAATAACTTAAAATGAAATGGAAAAAATCAATATATTTGCGCCCTTATCAGAACCTGACTACTATGAATACAACAAAGACTAACTACAATAGTTTATATATGCTTAAGTATATTGTTTACCTCTTCGTTTTTTTTCTGATCCTTGCCGGATGCCAATCTAAAAATACTCAAAAACAATCTGTAACTTCTGTTCCTGTTGCAACCGATGATTATTTTCAGGAGATTGGGAAAGAGATTGGTTTGGATTTTATTCATTCCATAGGAGATAAAGAATTAAGCAATATTGTAGAATCAAGTGGTGGAGGTGTTGCTTTTCTGGATTATGACCAGGATGGGTATATCGATTTATATATAACCAGCGGAACCTGGAAAGAAGGTTTAAGCAGCGAACCAAAGCCCGATAAGATGCCGCAGAATCATCTTTATCACAATCGCGGAGATGGCACATTTGAAGATGTCACAAAAAAAGCCGGTGTAGGCGGCCCCTGGTACAGCATGGGAGTAACCGTAGGCGATTACAATAATGATGGTTATCCCGATTTATTTGTAAGCAACTATGGCCCAAATGTGCTTTATAAAAATAATGGCAACGGCACATTTACTGATGTTACCAAACGGGCTAAAGTTGGAGGTGAAGAAAATAAATTCAGCACAGGCGCTGTATGGCTTGATTACGATAATGACAGTTTTCTCGACCTTTACGTAGGCAATTACCTTAATTTCGATCCAAAATATAAATATTATTATGCTCCCGATGGCTTCCCTAGCCCAATGGCCTATGATGCACAGCCTGATATTCTTTATCATAATAACGGCGATGGTACCTTTGAAGATGTTACTAAATCTATGGGTATAACAGATCGTGATGGAAGAGCTATGGGGGTCGGAGCAATTGATTATGATGATGATGGTTTCGTTGATATTTATGTGGCAAATGATCATTCAATGAATTATCTATGGCATAATAACGGCGGAAAAGGTTTTACTGATATGGGCACACCATCAGGCACCGCGTTCGGTCAGTCAGGTGAATCTGCTGTAAGTATGTCAGTGGATTTTGCTGATTATACGGGTTCCGGACGCATGGATATGTTTATTTCTGATGACAAATACTGCAGGCTATATGAAAACCTTGGAAACGGGATCTTCTCAGACAGGTCATATTCTTCAGGGATTGCAATGCCTGCCGGACAATACGTTGGTTGGTCATCTTCATTTATTGACTATAATAATGATGGCCTTGTGGATATATACAAAGTTAACGGTGCATTGAAACATCTTTATGGACAGGAAGATCAGCTATTTGAAAATATTGGGAACGGGAAGTTTAAGGATGTCTCAACCGAGAGTGGAAAATATTTCCTTCAGGAACTTGTCGGACGTGGCGCCTGTTTCGGAGATTATGATAACGATGGCGATATAGATGGCTATATTGTAAATCTTAACGATAGTGGGGCATTTCTGAGAAACAATAAAGGGAATCAGAATAACTGGCTGGAACTTAATTTAGTGGGAACCACAAGCAATAGGGATGGTATTGGTTCAAGAGTAAAAATCAGCTCCGGAGGCAAAGTTCAGACAGCCCAAAAGAAAAGCACTACCGGCTACCTCTCCCAGAATGATCCGAGGATGCATTTTGGCCTTGCAAAAAGTGATATGGTTGAAAAGATTGAAATTAAATGGCCATCAGGCAAACTACAGATATTGGAGAATATCAAAGCTAACCAGATTCTTACTGTTAAGGAACAATAAATTATATTTTAATGAATAGAACAAGATCGACCATAATCCTTTCTATCCTGATGGTCTCGGGCTTTTCATTCCTGTTTTTCGCATCCTGCAGGAGAAAGTCCGCTGATGGTATGATAATCTTTACACAGGTTTACGGAAAGGAACAGGATAAAAATGTGGCTGAAGAGACTCTGGAATATACAGCACTGACACGGATATTCTCTATTGACCCTGATAAATCAGGTGATTCGCCTACTATCCTTACAGAAGATTTCTATTCTGCAAAATCGCCTGCGGTTTCTTTTGATGGCACTCAGTTAATATTTACCGGTCAGAAAAAACAAGGCGATACATGGCAGATTTATGAAATGAATCCGGCGAATTCAAAAATAAATCAGATTACTTCCGCGCCGGAAAACTGTATCGATCCTGCATGGTTACCTGGAGAACGTTTGATATTTAGCAAAATACCACTTAATGATACATTGAAGTCAGGCCATTCTATTTTCAGCTGTAATGTAAACGGCTCTGATGTCAGACAAATTACTTTTAATCCTGATGTTTTTTCATCTTCAACTACATTAAAAGACGGTCGCATATTAACTATAAGCAAACAGGTTTACCCCGAGAAAAGAGACCCGGTTTATATGGCACTCAGGCCCGATGGCACAAAAGCAGAACTATTTTATAAAAGTTCTGAGGGTAATATCCTGTCAGGTCACGGTTGGGAAACCAGCAATGGCAGGATAGTCTTTATCGAATCAGAAAAAAGCAACAGGGAAAAGGGAAATGTAATTTCCATTAATTATAACCGGCCGTTACATACACGGGTAAATCTCAGCTCTGAAATTGAAGGCAATTTCAATTCAGTTTTCCCACTTAAATCAGGCAGGTTACTAGTCTCCTATCGTAAGTCGGAAACTGACAGGTACGCCATTTACGGATTTGATCCTGAGAAAAGGTCTGTTGATAATGCTATTTATAGTAATAAAGATTTTGATATTCTGGAAGTTATTGCTGTTGAGGCGCATGAAAGACCAAAAAAACTGCCAAGCGAAGTGGATAAAGGTGTGAAGACCGGATTAATTCTTTGTCAGAATATTAATGTATCAGAAGCTCAATCATCAGTTAATACCTCCGCTTTATCAAAAGCATACAAAATAGAGGTGATCGGAAAAGATTCAACACTTGGAGTAGTTCAGGTTGAGCAGGACGGGTCCTTTTATTTAAAAGTTATTGCTGATACACCATTCCGGATTCAGACTGTTGATGAAAATGGCAAGGTTTTAAATGGACCCAGTGACTGGATCTGGTTGCGACCAAATGAGAGGCGTGGATGCGTCGGTTGTCACGGGGATCCTGAAATGGTTCCAGGGAATAATATACCCTTGTCGGTTAAAAAGGCTCCGGTAATTATTCCGGTACACAAATCAAATCTTAAAGAGAAAGCTATAGAACTGGAATAGATATGAAGACTACTTATAAGATTATGCTGATTATTGTTGTTCTGGGATTGATAATTTATTTCCCCGGACGCAAACTGGCCAGGGCTCATGTTAATTCAAAAACAGGTGTTGAGGACCATCCGCTGATGTGTACTTCCTGTCATATTCCCCTATCGAAGAACAAACTTATAGTAAAGCTTATTAATTCAGATTATTACTCACCATTTAATTTAGCTGTTTCTAAAGATGGCGGAAGATTATATGTTGTTGCTCAGGAAGGAAATGCACTACTGGTAGTTGATCCTGAAAATCATAAGGTATTAAATAAGATCAAGGTAGGGAAATACCCATACGGTGTGGTATTGGATGAGGCAGGTAAAATAGCTTATGTAAGTAATCAATGGTCAGATGATGTATCGGTAATTGATCTGGTTACAGAAAAAGTGTCTGATACTTTAAAAACGGGCAATGGTCCTGCAGGACTTTCTTTAAGTGCTGATGGCAAATACTTGTATGTAGTAAATTCTTTCTCTTCAGATATTTCTGTCATAGACCTTAAAAACAGAGAAGAACACAAAAGGTTTTCTGCCGGGAATAATCCTACAGGAGCAGAATTATCTCCTGATGGAAAAACATTATATGTTACAAGCAGACGTGCCCTGATTGCTCCGTATGGAGATACCCTGAAGAGTGAACTTACTGTAGTAGATGAGAGCACGGAAAGAGTAATCGCACGCCGGAATATTGAATCGGCTTATTTGATAGAAAACGTTGCCTTCACTCCTACAGGAGATCTTGCCATAATGACTATGATAAGACCAAAAAACCTTATTCCATCAATTCAGGTTGAGCAGGGATGGATGATGACTTATGGAATCACCATCATTGAACAGAAGGAAAAAGGCAGGGTTATCCAGTTATTACTTGATGAACCCAATGCATATTATTCTGATCCTTACGATATTGTAATCACACCTGACGGGAAAAAAGCTTTCATATCACATTCAGGGGTAAATTGTATTTCTGTGGTTGATATTGACTCCGTACGAACTTTGTTAAAAGAGTCATCGCCTGAAATACTCAATAAATGGTCCAATAACCTCGGAATCAGCAGCCGTTATGTTATAAAACGAATACCTACCGGGGCAAATCCAAAAGGGCTCGCACTCTCTCCTGATGGAAAGTTACTGTATGTAGCCGAACAACTTGAGGACCGGATTGCAGTAATAAACACGGTAAGTCTTGAAACAATAAATACAATCAGCCTTGGTGGTCCCCGGAGAATAACAGTTGCCAGGCAGGGCCGCAGGCTTTTCAATAATTCAGGACATACATTTCAGAATCAGTTTGACTGCTATACCTGTCATCCGGATATGCATGAAGATGGACTGGTTTACAATATGGCATCAAAGGATATGGGCCGTAACCTTACAAACACTCAATCATTAAGGGATATCCGTGACACTCCTCCATATAAATGGAACGGTAAAAATCAGACTGTTTATAAACAGGATGGGATACGTTTTTCAACTGTTCTTACAAGATCTGAACAGTTTAGCTATGAGGATCTTGACGCACTGACTGCTTATATACTGACCGGGATACACTATCCTCCGAATCTTATGTATAATCCTACCGGAGAACTGACCGGATCGCAACTGCGTGGCAAAGAAATTTTTGAACGGACAAAAGATAATTCTGGCAATGTTATACCTGAAAATAATCGTTGTATAACCTGCCACACCCCACCGTATTATACAAATTTAAAGTTGGCAAGTGTAGGTACACTGGCTGCCACAGACGATTCGATAAAATTCGACACTCCTCATCTTAATAATATTTTTGCTTCTCCGCCATATTTACATGACGGACGTGCTGCAACACTCGAGGAGATATGGACTATATATGGTAAAGAAGACAAACATGGCCTTGCAAACGACATGAATAAAAATCAGCTCAACGATCTGGTAGAGTATCTGAAATCGCTGAGAGCTCCTGAATATGAGAATATACCTTCTAAAATAAAACACACTTCACTATAACCCTATTAAGACAGGAAATCATGAGAAACTTAATTCAAAAAAATTATTTCCGATATCTGTTAAGCGGAGTAGTCCTTCTTTGTATCTTTTCAATGGGATTCACTCCCATTGAGAAAAGTCCAGCCGGATTGAATTCTCCTAAAGATGATGCAAAACCTATGCCTGTATATGGTCATTGGAAGAATTTCACAACAAAAGACGGGTTGCCATCTGATCATGCATATTGTGTCAGGATAGACGGTAACAGGGTACTTGTTGGAACCCATGATGGTCTTGCAGTCTATGAAAACGGAAAATGGACAACCTATACTACAAAAGACGGATTAGTGCATAACGGAGTTGTTTCAATTGACGTCAGCGAACTCACCGGCGATGTATGGATTGGAACACTGGGTGGACTGAGCCGTTGGTCAGGTGGAAAATTTGAAAACTTCACACAGTTCAACAGTGGAATGCCCAATGATCTTGTCTACTGTGTTATTTGCGACGGGAAAGATGTCTGGACTGCAACAGCAGGAGGAGCAGGTCAATATGATACTTACACCAAACAGTGGGAAATATTTACAGAAAAGAATGCCCCAATGCATGAACCATGGACATATGGTGTTTCTGCCGGGGATGGGAAAATATATATTGCGGCATGGGGAGGCGGGATAATTGAATACACTAACAAGACAAAAAAATTCAAGGATTATACTGATCCTGATGGTGAAATGGAGATAGATCTGCTTCCTGATGATGGTCCCGTTCATGATATAACAACCGCAACATCGTGGGCAAACGGCATGTTATGGGTATCTACTTACTTTGGGCTATCCAGTTACGATGGTACTCATTGGAAAGGATATTTTGATACAGATAGCGGTTTAGCAAGCAATTTTATAAACTTTGTCAGAGCAAAAGGACCTGTTGTTTTTATATGCAGTGATAAAGGACTGAGCAGCACTGATGGAAAAAGCTGGGTTACATATAAGAAAAATGAAAATAACAGTGACGGGATGACAATAATTAAAAATTTTGGACGAAACGATGATAGCACAGTTGTTCACACCACCAAAGAAATTCCTTCGTCGCCGGCCATTGCTCATAATTTTATTATCGGTGTAGATGCTGATAAAGAATTTATTTGGGTTGCTACTGAGAAAGGTGTAAGCCGGGGAGAACTGCTTAAGTAGCAGAAATAAGTGGAAATTAGATTGAATTTAAAAAATATTAGAAAAAAATGGACAATAACCGATTAATGATAGATCTGTCGAAACTGACTGATGGGGAACGAATAGAAATGAAAAAACTCGGGATTTTATCGGATGCTGACAAAATCCCCGGGTATGTCTATCCTTCACTTCATAAAGTGCGTCCCCCTATTGAAAAACATGTTGTGCATGCTCCAAAGGTAATAAATGAAGCTTATGACTATCAGAGACCATCCTCCTTCTCGAGAGCATTACGACTGGATTTCGGTGGCTATAAGGTTTTACTCATATCAGGGACAGCAAGTGTAAACGAAGAGGGTAAAGCAGAACATATCGGCGATTTTAAAGCCCAGCTGTGGAGAACTTATGTAAATATAACTAATCTTCTTTCAGCCGAAGAAATGACATGGCATGATGTAGTCAGAACCACAAACTATCTCAGGGATATTGAAAGAGATTATGCTGAATTTAACAAAATCCGGACATCATTTTATCATTGGATGAATCTGGATCCTTTACCTGCCAGTACGGGAATACAGGCACGTCTGTGCTGGGAAACCCTTCTGATTGAAATTGAAGTATACGCAATCTGTAAATCAAAATAAAGAGATCATGAAACTTAAATATTGGCTATTTCTAATTGTTACCCTGAGTATATTGAATTCGGTTTCAGTCCTAAACGGACAGGATAAAAAATTGAACTATGGTAAAGCCCCTGATGAGATTTTCCCTTATGACAAGTTCATTAAACCGTATAAATATCATTTCCTTATCCCTATTACATTTACCGGCGCCGGTCGTGAGTTAAAGCCCCCGGTAAATCTGAAAGAAGTCAGGATTGGCTTCCTTGGGCCACTCTCTGGTTCTTTGATGGTTCAGCAAGGCGAGCAAATGTTGCAAGGCGCCACCTTAGCTATGGAAGAAGCCAACATGAATGGTGGATATCGGAATCTTCCCTTTAAACTGATGACGCATAATGATGTTGGTTTATGGGGTGCTGCAGCAAATGAAGTTGTAAAAATGGACGATGAAAAAGTCTGGGCTTTTCTTGGCTCAATTGACGACAATGTTTCTCATATTGCTCTGAGGGCAGCGTTAAAACTTGAGATTTTCATGGTGTGTACCGGCGACCCGGATCCTACTTATACAGAAACAAATATACCATGGACCATCCGCGTCATCACAGATGATCGCCAAAGCATCTACTCCTTAATAAATCAGATTTATCAGAAAGATGGTCACAAACGGGTTGCAATTATCAGAACAGGAGCCCGCTATGGCCGGGTTGCATTCAAGTTTTTTTCTGAAAATGCCACCCGTGTTGGTCACCCCATAATTATTGAGGAGAGATTCTCAGATGGAGAAACAGATTTTAAAACCCAACTTGAAAGAATCAAGGGAACTAATCCGGATGCTATACTCGTATGGGGTAATGCCAAAGAATCTGCACTTATATTACAACAGGCTCGCTCAATTGGATTAAACCAGCCAGTTTATGGTTCTGACAGGATGGTTTCTCCGGAGTTCCTTAAAATTGCCGGGAAGAATTCTGAAGGTATTGTAACTACCTGTCAGTACAATCCCGAAAGTAATAATCCGAAGTTAAAAGCCTTTCAAATAAGTTATTTAAAGCGATTCGGTAAGGAACCGGATGTGTTTGCTGCTCACGCGTATGATGGGATGAAACTGATTATCGAATCTATTCGAAAAGTGGGCCTTAACAGAGTATTGATCCGCGATGTTCTCACTGACCTAAAAACTTTTCAGGGTTATCCGGGAGTTACAGGTAACATAGCACTGGATCAAAGTTGGAACGAAATACGCGATATTTACATGGCTAAAGTATCTAAAGGTAAGTTTGAGTTTACTCCGGCGCCTCCTTTGGATATGAAACAAAAAAGAGGTAATTCAACAGGAATTTATTAATTTGAAAGGGAATATATGATGGAAATAAATCCATGCAATAGTCACGTAAATGGTGGATCTTCCATTCCATCCAAAGTTAGTCGTAAAACGAAACCGGATGATACAATCGTGGATATAAACGGAATTAAGGTAGGAGGATCTGAAATAATTGTTATTGCAGGACCTTGTGCTATCGAGAGCCGGGAACAGTTGTTTAATACTGCCAGGTCAGTAAAAACTGGCGGAGCAAAGATATTACGGGGTGGCGCTTTCAAACCCCGCTCATCACCTTACAACTTTCAGGGCATGGGTGAAGAGGGGTTGAAATTACTCGATATCATCAGAAAGGAAACAGGTTTACCGGTAGTTACAGAAGTAATGGATACGCGACAGGTAGAACTGGTGTCGGGATATGCAGATATGCTCCAGATCGGATCACGTAACATGCAAAACTTTCCTCTGTTGAAGGAAGCAGGGATGTGCCGGAAACCTATATTATTAAAACGGGGAATGATGTCAACTATTGAGGAGTTTTTACTGGCAGCCGAATATATTCTGAACCAGGGTAATGATCAGATAATACTCTGCGAAAGGGGAATCCGTACATTTGAAACATCTACCAGAAATACGCTGGATCTGAGTGCAGTCCCAATGTTGAAACGACTAACACATCTTCCTGTTATTATTGATCCAAGTCATGGAACTGGTCTCAGGTGGATGGTGCCTGCAATGGCAAAAGCGGCAGTAGCTGTTGGCGCAGATGGTCTCATTATGGAAGTGCATTATAAACCTGAAGAAGCATTATGTGATGGTCAGCAATCACTAAACCCGGATGAATTTGACCGATTGATGCTTGATCTGAAGAAAATAGCACAGGCAGTGGGTAGAGAAATTTCGTTACCCGCTCATCCTTCTGTTTAAAAGGAATTTTGAGGCCATTCAATGAAATTACTTAAATTTAAAATTCCGGCATGCATTATATTAGCATTTCTTGGATCCTCTGATCCGGGTATTCAAGCCATACAAAAACCTGATGGCCCGGATCAGTCCGTAAAAATTGGACTATTAATCTCTGACTCCAGGTCGCTCGCGGCAAAACAGGGAGCTGAAATGGCTATAAAGAAAGCTAATGAGATTGGCGGGTTTAAAGGCAAACCATTCAGGTTGATTGTTCGAACAATGGAAGGACCCTGGGGAAGCGGTTCAAAAGAAGCAGTAAACATGATATTTGATGAAAAAGTAGTAGCCCTTCTTGGTTCTCACAATGGCCGAAATGCACACCTTGCAGAACAGGTTGCTGCCAAAACCAGAAAGGTTTTCCTATCAGCCTGGTCTGGTGATCCTACTCTTTCCCAGGCTTTTGTTCCATGGTATTTCAGTTGTGTGCCCAACGATAATCAACAGGCCGATGCCTTAATGCAAGAAATTTATCATAAAAGAAAAATTACACGAATAACTGTTATTTCAGATAATAGCTATGATTCAAAACTTGCTCTGGAAAGTTTTGTTAAAAAAACAAAAAGAGCCGGTAATGAAGCCCCCAAACAGATTTTCTATGATAATATAAATCAGGATTTTAATGGTATAATCGATCAGATAAATAAAGCTGAAATCGAAGGAATTATTCTTTTCGGACAACCCTCCGGCTCACTGAGATTAATTCAGCAATTACAGCAAAGGAAAATTAATCTTCTAATCTTTGGTTCATTTGCTCTTTTGGATGAAGATGAAATTTCAGAACAGGATCTTGATTACTTTAAAAATATTATTCTGATTTATTCAGATAAAAGTGCAGTCTCAAAATACCCCGCCTTCAGTGAGGAGTTTACGAATACTTATGGCAGGAAGCCTGGTCCTGTGGCAGCATATTCGTTTGATGGTATGAATTTGCTTATTGACGCCATCAAAAATAGCGGTACCGATCGTGAAAAGATTCAAAATTATTTGTCAGGAATTCATTATGCCGGAGTCACCGGATCAATTCAATTTGATGAAAAAGGCAATCGTATGGCTACTCCTGATCTTAAGAAAATAAAAAATGGCATGCCTGGTGCAGTTGATAAATAAGGTCAAATTTAAATTCCTTTTATTTCTTAATTTTGATGTCATGAAAAAATTTAACTGTTTATTATTAATTCTGCTTTGTACTTTCGCTTTGTTCAGTTGTAAGAATAACCCCGAGAAAGGGAAACAGGATTCACAGAATCTTATGACCATCAAGACACTGGGCCTCGCTTATCTTGAGGAATTTAAGCTTGAGGATGCCGAAAAGGAATTTTTAAAGTTTACCAGACTGGTACCAAACGAAAAACTGGGGTATGCAAATCTAGGGTTGACCTATTTAAGAATGGGGAAGTATCCTGAGGCCGAGAAGCAACTCCAAAAAGCAATTAGCATTGATCCCAAAGACCCTGATATACGGTTGATATTGGCTACTGTATTTAAGATGAATAGTGAACAGGATAGTTCAGTTGCAGAACTTAAAGAGGCGCTTACATTTGCTACTGACCATGTCAAAATCCTATATGAACTTTCTGAAATGTATTCAATAGATACAGATACAGCTTCACTGAGGCAACGAAGGACTTACCTGCTAAGACTCGTTGAGAAAGCGCCCGGGAATCTTGTACCGCAACTCAACCTGACGGAAATATATATCAGGAACGGAGAATCAGATAAGGCAGTAGCGCAATTGGAAATCATACACAAACAATTTCCTGAATTTCCTAAAGAAGCCATTGATTTTTACAATAAAACAATTTCAAGCCTTAAAAAAGAGGATAAAGCAAATGCAACTTTACAATTCACCATTTTTCATAATTATCTTAAGGTAACCTCTCCCTATCAGGCAGGTATGATGGATCTGAAAGGTCCGGGCGGAAATCTTATAGGATTTCCACTGATCACCTTTGATAAGCAAGCCTCTTCTCAAATAGCTGAAAATGAGTCTATACTAGACGTAATTAAGTTTACCGATGCATCTTCATCAGCAGGATTTGATGTTGTTCCTGTATCAGCTCAGGCTGAAAACAATGAGAACAATGGCAAAACTCATGTTGAAGCATCCGATTATGACAATGACGGGGATATAGATCTATATGTTGGCAGCTATGATGAGGTATCTAAAACCTATAAACACTACCTGTTCAATAATGAAATGGGAAGGTTCAAAGATGTTTCGGCCGAGGTAGGCATAACGCATTCAGGAAAGGAATCATCAGCAATATTTGCAGATTATGATAATGACGGTTTCCCTGATCTGTTTATAGTAAGAGAGGGTGGCGACATTTTATACAGAAATGCCGGAAAAGGAACTTTTGAGGATGTTACAGCTAAAGCAAAGATCGGAACTAAAACAGGTGGAACCAAAGCTTTTTTTTACGACTTCGATCATGATGGCGATCTTGATCTTTTTGAAACATGTGCGGGAAAGAACCTGCTCTTCCGGAATAATGGAGATGGAACGTTTCAGGAAATGTCTGAAAAAATGGGATTGTCAGGGAATGGAGGTATAAGCAGAGATGCAGCAGCCGGTGATTTTGACGAAGATGGAGATATCGATCTTTTTGTTGCAAATGAAAACTCAAGTAACATTTTATATTCAAATCAAAGACAGGGAATCTTTAAGGATGTAACTGAAACCAGTGGTTTGAAAAGCACTGGTGGTTCAAGCGCTGTAACAGTTGGAGATTACAATAATGATGGATTCCTTGACATTTTTGTTGCCTCCGGCAACGGAACTGGTCATGAATTATACCGGAACTCTGGCAATGGCGCCTTTGAAAAGGTTAAGAATACGAAAGAGATGTTCAGGTCAATTCAGGGTGTTAAGATTTATGATGCCCGTTTTTTCGATTTTGATAATGACGGATTTCTCGATCTTTTTCTTGCAGGTGAACCGGCAGAAAAAGGAGGTCAGGGACTTTTTCTTTATCATAATGACGGAAAAGGAAATTTCACTGACGTTTCAAAATTGTTGCCTGAAAACCTGAAATCCGGCAGACAGATTGCTGTATTTGACTATAATGATGACGGTGATCTTGATCTTGTTGTTGCAGGTCTGAATGGAGGAGTCTCTCTTTTGCGCAATGACGGCGGAAATAGCAATCATTTTGTAAAAATGAAACTCGTTGGCCTTCGTGCCGGAAGTGCCAAGAATAATTTCTTTGGAATAGGCGCTAAGGTTGAAATTCGGGCAGGTGATCTCTACGAAACTATGGTAGTCACCGATCCGAATATTCATTTCGGTATAGGAAATCATTCAGTGGCTGACGTGATCAGGATAACCTGGACAAACGGAGTACCTCAAAACATCTTTTTGCCAGGAGCTAATCAGGCCCTGATTGAGGCCCAAACGCTCAAGGGATCATGTCCTTTCCTTTATACCTGGAATGGTGATGAATATGTATTTGTAAAAGATATCCTGTGGAGAAGTGCACTCGGAATGCCACTGGGTATCATGGGAGGTACCACCGCATATGCATTTCCTGATGCATCGGATGATTACCTGAAAATACCCGGGGAATTATTAAAACCAAAGAATGGGAAATATTCAATTCAGGTTACATCAGAACTATGGGAGACCATATATCTGGATAAGATACAATTGGTTGCTGTTGATCATCCTGATTCAGTTGACATATTCGTTCCTGAGCAATTTTCTCCCCCACCCTTTCCCGGCATGAAGATTTTCCAGGTAAGGGAAAAACATCTCCCTGCGTCAGCTAAAGATTCCCGGGGAAATGATGTACTTCCGCTTATCTCCGAAAAGGATGATAAATATGTGTCCGATTTTAAACCCGATAAGTATCAGGGTGTTACAGAGATGAAGGATCTGATCCTTGATCCGGGCAAAGCAGATCCGAAGAGTCTGTATTTATTCCTGAGTGGCTGGATCTTTCCTACAGACGCTAGTATTAATGTTGCTTTGTCACAATCTGACAATATAAAAGTCATTCCTCCGATAGTACAGGTTATTAATAAAAAAGGTGAGTGGCAGACGGTTATTGATAAACTGGGTTTTCCTATGGGGAAAAATAAAACAGTAATTGCAGACATTTCAGGAAAATTTCTTACAGCTGACCACCGGATCAGGATAAGGACAAATATGGAAATTTACTGGGACCAGGCATTCTTTTCTGATTGTATCTCTGCAACTCCGATCATTTCAACCAGATTAGATCCTGTTTCTGCCGACATTCACTACAGGGGTTTCTCAGGCAGCTATAGAAAAGGCGGACGGTACGGACCTCATTGGTTTGATTATCACAAAGTATCAAAAGAACCAAAATGGAGAGACCTGGCCGGAAACTATACACGTTATGGCGACGTTTTGCCTCTGCTTACAGCTTCTGATAACAAGTATATTATTTCAAATGCAGGCGATGAAACTTCTATAGATTTTAATGCCGGTGCCTTACCTGAATTAAAAAAAGGATGGAAAAGAGACTTTCTCATAAATAGTGTTGGTTGGGTAAAAGACGGGGATATAAATACTGCTCTGGGAAGTACGGTTTTGCCGCTTCCATTTCATGGAATGTCAAGCTACCCCCCATCAGCCAAGGACACCTACCCGAATAATCCTGATCTTCAGAAATATAATATGGAATATAACACCAGGATCGTAACTTCAGAAGGTTATCTTAATGCACTTAAAAACAAAGACAAATAATGAAGAATAATTTTACCGGTAGATTATTTTGCCTTTTCCTGCTATTAATAACCATTGAGTCGTCAGCACAGAATAAAAGGGTCATCTTTACCGACATAACCAGGAAAGCCGGGATCAGTTTTAAATATACTATTGGTGATTATTCCTATAAGAATTTACTTGAAAGCAGCGGTGGAGGTATTACGGTTTTTGATTACAATAATGATGGATTAATGGACCTTTATCTGATGAATGGTACTTATCTTGAAGGTATATCCGATCCTGCAGGAAAAGTATTCAGAAATTCGCATAATGAGCTTTATAAGAATAACGGGAACGGAACATTTACTGAGGTCTCGAAAGCAGCCGGTGTTGATGTCCATCAGTGGAGCATGGCTGCAGGAGCCATTGATATTAACAATGATGGATACCAGGATCTTTATGTTCTGAATTATGGCTCAAACATTTTTTTCATGAACAACCGGAACGGAACTTTTACTGACGTTACCAGATCGCTTGGTCTGGGGGGACCTGATAAACTAAACGGTTTTACAAAATGGAGTATCGGAGTCTCATTCTGGGACTATAATCTTGACGGGCGGCTTGATGCAATGGTGGGTAACTTTCTGGCCTTTGACCCGGCATATGTTTCGCCTTCTGCACCCAAAATGATGCCAAGTCCGACTGAATATTTGGGCCAGGCATCGATGCTGTATGAACAGCAGTCAGACGGAACATTTCTCGATGTCACCAGGAAGAACAACCTCTATTATCCTGATTCAAAATGCATGGGACTTACTATTTTTGACTATGATAATGATGGTGATATTGATATCTTTCAGGCCAATGACCACCAGCTGAATTTTATGTTCAGAAATGATAAAGGCGTATACAAGGAGGTCGGTGTGGAAATTGGCGTTGCGGCAAACAGCCAGGGGAAAGGAACAGGTTCAATGCATGGGTCAATTGGTGATATTGATGGCGATGGGTTGATTGATATCCTCGTCTCAGACCTTGATTATGGAGCTTTATATAAAAACCTTGGTAATGGCGTCTTTAAAGACATAACTGAAGAAAGCGGAGTGGCCTCTGCCATGGAAGGCAAAAGCAGCTGGGGTGCTCAACTCTTTGATTATGATAACGATGGCGATCTTGATATTGTTGCTGCAAACGGAACCGCAGAGGAGCTTATTCTGCAATATCCATTACTGCTTGAGAATGACGGTAAGGGACATTTTAAGAACACTGGCAAGGAACATGGCGCTTATTTCTCGACAAAACGATCAGGAAGAAGTCTGGCTGTATGGGATTTCGATAACGACGGCGATATGGATATAATCATTTCGCATATTGACAACAATGGAACACCGGTGCTTTTGAGAAATGATGGAGGAAATAATAATCATTGGCTGGGACTGACTCTGAAAGGCAAAGACGGACCAGCTTCGGCCATAAGTGCAGTGGTTACAGTTATTGCAGGAGCTAAAAAACAGGTTCTGGTAAATCAGTGGGCAACAACTTACCTTTCCAACAACGATCCCCGACTTCATATCGGACTTGGCCCGGATAAAGTGATAGACCGGCTCGAGGTCAAATGGTCAGATGGTAAAACAGAGGTTTACAATAAAATTGATTCCGACCGTTATATTACAATATCAGAGGGAAAAGGAATGATAATAAAATAGTTCGCGGATATTTTAGATTTAAAATTTTAAAACCGAAAATATGAATAGTCAATATTTAGAAAAGGTAATTGATCTCACCAACCCTGAAAAGAATATTATTTATAACATGACAAACGAAGAGGCAGTTAATGTCGTCAGGTCAGGTGATGTGGACGCGGTTCGTAAAATTGACGGGCAGTTCGCACTGGTCTCAGTAGAAGGCAAGACTATAAGAATGGCAAGATCAATTGGCCGTCCGATCCGTTATTTTATTGCAAAACGTCCGGCTGGCCCTAACCTGATTATTGCTGAACGTATTGATGTCATCTTTGATTACCTTAAAAAGGAAGGCCTTGATCACCAGTTTCATCCATCATATACAAGGATGGCTCCGGCGCATTATATCACGAAAATTGAACTATTGGGATGCCCTGATCCAAATCCTGTTTATACCAGGTTTTTTACTCCGGAACGAAATAAATATTCTCAACTGAATACTTCAGAAATTGGTGAAAACTATATTGGAGTATTATATAATGAAATCAAAAAGTGGCTGAAGTACCGGGCAAAAAAAGGTCCTGTGGGCGTTACCTTCTCAGCCGGAATTGACAGTGGTTCAGTATTTTTACTTACCTACCATGCACTTAAAGAGCTTGGGGAAAGCCCATCAAGGTTGAAAGCATTTACTCTTTCAATCGACGGGGATGGTGCAGATCTGATTCAGGCCAGAAAATTTCTTGAATCACTGAATCTCGAAATGTTCCTTGAACCTGTTGAAGTTGATTATTCATCGCTCGATTGGAGGAATGCCGTGAAAGTAGTTGAAGACTATAAAGCCCTTGACATACAATCAGCTACAATGAACCTGGCGCTTATGCATGGGATCCGTTCACGCTATCGTGACTGGAAATATATTATTGACGGAGACGGGGGGGATGAAAACCTTAAAGACTACCCGATTGAAGAAAATCCTGAACTAACCATCAGGAGCGTCCTTAATAACCTGATGTTATATCATGAAGGATGGGGCGTGGAGTCTATAAAACATTCATTGACATATTCAGGGGGATTGAGCCGCGGATATATGAGGACCTTTACTCCTTCGGATTCACTGGGGTTTGAAGGATTCAGTCCCTATACATTGCCAAATGTGATTGAAATTTCAGAGGGGATTCCCTATATTGATATGACCAATTGGGATCATGAAAAACTTTATGCTTTGAAGGGACAAATAGTTTCTCAGGGAATAAAAGCTGTAACCGGAATGGAAATGCCAGTCTTTCAGAAAAGACGTTTTCAGCACGGAGCAGCATCTTCAAGGGATTTTACAAGGCATTTTCCGGTAAAAGAGATTGATTACAGGAAGGAGTTTCTTTCCCATTATGAATGAACATACTAATCTCCCGATTACTGACAGGTGGATAGTATCCCACCGTGGCAATAAAAATACAGTCGATCCTGATAAACCATACGCGTGGCTTGTTGAAAAGGAGCGCACCGTATCGGGAGAAATTGAGGATGTTGCAATCATTTTTCTGACAAACAGGGAGTGTCCATTTCATTGCCTGATGTGCGACCTCTGGAAAAATACTACCGGTAAATCTGTTCCGGCAGGCGCTATCCCTGACCAGATTGAATGGGCCTTAAACCGGTTACCTCCAGCTAAACACCTGAAACTTTATAATAGTGGAAGTTTCTTTGATGGAAAAGCTATACCATATGAAGACTATCAGAGAATTTCAGACCTGGTAAGTAATTTCGAATCAGTTATTGTTGAAAGTCATCCCACGATGATTAACAATAAATGCCTTATATTCAGGGATATGCTAAAACCTGATTTGCAAATAGCTCTCGGACTTGAGACTGTACAACCTGAAATATTAAAGAAACTCAACAAACGCATGACCCCTGAAGACTTCAGCAAGTCGGTCAGTTTTCTTACAACAAACGGGATACTGTCAAGAGCATTTATTTTGCTCAGGCCTCCATTTCTAACAGAACCAGAAGGGATTTACTGGGCGGAAAAGTCAATCGATTTTGCGTTTAGTTCTGGTGTTGAATGTTGCACAGTTATACCTGTAAGAGCAGGTAACGGGGCAATGGATATTCTGTTCGAAAAAGGACTATTTTATCCACCTGATATAAAATCACTTGAAACAGTTTTGGAATATGGCATTAAATTAAATGCCGGGCGCGTATTTGCCGATGTATGGGATTTGGCTATGTTTTCCAGTTGTGATAAGTGTATTGAAAAAAGAACAAACCGATTGACTCTATTGAATTTGAGTCAGTCAATTGCTCCTATCATAGAATGTGAATGTAATAATGTGAATGTAATATAAAGGTGTGAAGAGTCAGGCGTGAGGCATCATCAGATACTTATAATAGGTTTTGTTTCGTAGCTTATCACTTCTTGTTTATAATACACTTTCTCGAGGAACAGACCACTTGGAGGGGCTGTAAGTTTAGCAGGGATATCAGACTTCGTTTTGAAAAAGGAGGCTACATCGGCAGGTAATAGTTTCCCTCGGCCCACTTCAACCAGTACCCCTGTCATACGTCTGACCTGCTTCCAAAGAAAATGCGAACCAACAACATGAAATACAAGCATATCACCAAAATCATTCACCTTTGCATGTAATATTTCCACTTTAGTAGATGACTGTTCATGATCTTCATCTGTAAAATACCTGTAGTCTTTCAATCCGGGAAAGTTTTTGGCTGCTTCATTCATCAGATCAATATTAAGCAGATCTTTGATCCACCACACATATTTTTTCCCGAAAGCAGTACGCCTTCTGCTTATCTGGTAAATATAACTCCGCGCATTAGCATCGTGTCGGGCATGAAACTTTGGATGGGCCTCTTCTGCATTAAGAATACAAATATCAGGAGGAAGACGGTCATTAATTCCATATTTAATTTTTAACTGAGGCAGATCAGTTTCAACATCAAGGTGAGCTACCTGACCTGAAGCATGAACTCCCCCATCGGTCCTTCCTGCACCGAAAACATCGAGTTCTTCAGTCTTAAAAAGATCACGGCAGGCATCCAATATTTCTCCCTGAATAGTTTTACCCCCCTTTTGCATCTGCCAACCCGAATAACGGGTACCATCGTATTCTATTGTCAACTTGAATCTGCCCATCATCATTAATTTAACATTGCAAATGTACGAAAAAAGTCTTAAAGTCCTATGGTCATGAAGTCTTGCAGGTGTATTGCACAACAGAAATATTGTTTTATGAATTTTGCCTCGTAAATCTTTAAAAGTATTGTGAAATAATAAACAGATTTGCCTCTTTGTTAATGATTATTTCATATATTAGAGGTTCCAGCATATTCTGAAAAAGAAAGCAATAATTGTTAAAATAAACAACTAAAAGGAGGTACTATGGTTGACTCAAAAATGGTTCTGACGGGGCAAACCCTGGCTTACACATTTTATTGTATTGTAATTATTCTTCTGGTAGCATGGTTTAGTATAAAAGTAACGGGAAAGGGCAAAGGGCTCGCGGTAAAGCCTGCCATATTCTACACATTTGTAGCGTTTCTGACTGTACTTGGGGTGTCACTTCATTTAATCACCTACAACACCATTCCCTGGGCAGAGATGGATTTGAACAGGTCGGATTACAAACCCGATAAGACCTTTGTAATAACCGTCAAAGATCACAAGTTCATTATGCCTTCGGAAAAGCTTGTTATTAATGTCGATGATAAAGTTCTTTTCGATGTTCAATCTGAGGATCTGACATATGGCTTCGGTCTTTTCAGACAAGATAACAGCATGATGTTTCAGATGCAGGTAGTGCCGGGTCACCGGAATGATCTTCTATGGCACTTCGACCGTGAAGGTGTTTATTCAATTCGTTCTACTGAGTACTCAGGTCCCCAAGGGGTCTTTATGATTTTAAAAGATGTTGTTCAGGTTATTCCAACCACCTCAGCAAATTAGTAATTAACAATTCATAAATCCTAACTTTTAATTAATATGAGTTTTATTCAAACACTTATAAATGGTGAAGAGGGACTATTCAAGTCAGAAACTCTTACGCCCATGCAAAAACTGACACTTCGGTTTGTTGTGGTTGGTCTGATTTATTTTGGATTTGTTGTGATTGAGGGTATGCTTATGAGGCTTTACGAAGTCAAGCCTCTTCCTTTTATTACAGAACCACAATTCTTTGCAATTCTTACAGCACACCCACTTGTCGGAATTTTTGGTTCAACTTACTCTATTGTTTTCGGCGCTTTTCTCTTCCTTGTTCCATTCCTGATGAAGAAACCCTTATGGAGCATAAAGCTTGGCAATTGGACATTCATTCTTGTTACGGCAGGGACTTTCATCTTCTGGTTTGCTGGCTTTGTAAGTCATTATGCCCCTCTTTATACACTTTACTGGCCGCTTCCTGTTGATTTTAAACAATTCAGTGTTTGGGGCGGGACTTTTTTTATTACAGGAATAGCCCTTGTAATGGCCGGTAGTGCATTTTTTGTTATAAACATCTTCAAAACAATTACATACACACCGGAAGGTTGGGAAAAACAACCTTCAAAAGCATTGCTTGCTTCAGCATTAGGAATAACCGGATTCAAAAATCTGTTTACAAAAAACAAAAAGGAGCATCTGGTTCCCCTTCCTGTAGCAGCTGTAGCACGAGGTAGTGTTGATGTGGCTCTGAATACAGCCGTAATCCTTTTTACAGGAGTGTTAGTACTGGTATTTATGATTGCATCAATTCTGGGTTTTGATCTTAAAAATACTGCAATTGATGCGCTTCTATACAAAAACTGGTTCTGGTGGGGTCTTGATCTTATAGCTGACGGACTTGTGCTTGTTTTTGTTGCAGGCACATGGTATCTTCTTGCCATGATGATTAGTGGAAAACCACTATTCATGCAGAATATTGCAAGAGCTGCTTTGCTTGTCGAACTGGTTGTTTCCTGGACCGTTTGGTCACATCACCTTCTCTCCGATCAGGCACAGCCAGCGATTCTGAAAGTAATATCAGGCGAAATGGTGACTGCATTTGAGCTTATCACCCAGGGACTTGCATTCTTCATTACCCTTGCAACACTATGGAGTGCAAGGCCGCTTAAGATGACAAATCCATTGAAGTTCCTGCTGGGCGGATTACTGGGATTTGCCCTTGCTGTCCCCGCGGGTATTATGCAGGCCGATGTAGGATTAAACAGGATACTTCATAATACACAATGGGTAGTCGGCCCACATGTTCATGTAGCTATACTTATTGGATTGACCATGACTCTCTATTCAGTTATATACATACTTTTCCCAATTCTTACAAATGGGGCAAAAATGTATAGCCAGAAACTTGTAAATATTCATTTCTGGTGCCATCTCATTGGCGGTATCGGAATGGGTGCATTCATGGGAATGGCAGGTTTAAAAGGGATGCTCAGGCGTTCATTGTACCTCAATGGAGAGTTTAATATTTATATGATCCTTGCTGCTACATGTGGTACTTTATTGCTTATTGGATTCCTCTCCTTTTTCTATAATATTGTAATGAGTATCGGAATCAAAGGTGTTATTGGAATATTTACTCCGTCTAAAATAAAAACAAAAGACTTAATTCCAGCCAGCTAGGATATTCTGTGTTATAAATTACCCGGAGACTGTTTGACTACAGTTTTGCATTTCGTATTTTTGTACCCGGAAGAATAGATTAATAATTGAACTTCAGACAAATGAAAAAAAGATATATGAACCCATATATTGCCGGTACTTTGCTGGGGGTTGTTCTGCTTCTGGCAATGTTCATGGCGGGGCGGGGACTAGGAGCAAGCGGAGGACTAAAATATTGCGTTGTTTCTATTGTGGGTGCAGTTGACCGGCCGCATGCTGATAAATCAATATACTACAGTAAGTATTTTGAAGACGGGAAGAAGCCTTTGAAGAACTGGCTCACAATCGAAATACTCGGAGTAGTAGCCGGAGGATTTATTTCCGGTGCAATTTCTAAAAGGCTTAAATTCAAGATTGAAAAGTCTCCGAATATTTCAAATACCAGGCGGTTGATATTTGCATTTCTCGGAGGAGTGTTCTTTGTTTATGGAGCCCAGCTTGCAAGAGGTTGTACCAGCGGTGCTGCCCTCTCAGGAATGGCGGTTCTGTCTGTGGCAGGATTTGTTACAATGATCGCGATTTTTGGCTCTGCCTACTTGTTTGCATGGTTTTTCAGGAAGAATTGGATATGAAGAGCACAGAGCAGTAAAAAGTAAAAGACTGTAAGACCGCAAGACCCTAGGACTACAAGACTTCAAGACATTCAGACATTCAGACAATTAGACATTCAGACTTTTAGACAAAAAAATATAGAATGGGACCAATATCATCACTTATATCAATGCCGGAATGGCTGGATCTGCTTATCGCCCTGATTATAGGAATAGGTTTTGGATTTGCTCTTGAGCAGGCAGGATTCTCATCGAGCCGTAAGCTTGCAGGGATGTTTTATGGATACGACACCACTGTAATAAAAGTGTTTTTTACGGCAGCAATTGTTGCTCTGGTCGGATCGCAATTTTTAAGTTTCTTCGGGTTACTGAATCTTAATCTGGTTTTTGTGAATGAATATTATGTGGCTGCCTCTATAGTGGGAGGCGTAATTATGGGTGCAGGTTTCATAATGGGGGGATTTTGTCCCGGGACTGGTTTAAGCGCGCTTTCTATCGGAAAAATTGACGCAATGATTTTTTTTGCAGGGGGGCTCACTGGCGCATTCCTCTTTGCAGAAACTTATCCATTGATTCAAAATCTGGCTAACGGGTCATATAAAGGACCGCTTAAGATTAACGAGGTTATGGGTATTTCACCGGGACTATTTACTTTACTTCTTATCGTTGCAGCCGTAATAATGTTCTGGATTGCCGAGCTTGCAGAAAAGAGATTTGCCCGGCCCGATATAACAAATGAAATTTAATTCTAATTAAAATGAATATCAGGGAGAAGTTTTCAGTAGTACTTATCTGCCTGGGTTTTACCCTGGCTCTACTGCCACTTTCAGGTAGCCGGTCATTTATTGTCAAACCGAAAAGGCTGCTGGCCGAAACTCTTGATCAAAAATCATATTTTACCGTGGATCAGGTTGCCAGGTTTATTGTAACGGAGGATAGTTCAGTAAGGATAATTGATCTCAGATCACCAGAGGAATTCACATCATTTAATATTCCCGGTTCAATAAATGTTCCTTATAAAGAATTTCTTAATAATGATCCTGCAGGGTTTATTAACAATGAAAATATTAAGAACATATTCTACTCAAATGGTGACTATGATTCAAATTATGCCCTTGTACTTGCCCAGGGAATGAATTATAAAAATGTCTTTGTTATGAAAGGCGGGCTGAATGAATGGTTCAACATTGTTATGAACAGTAACTTTGCCGGAAACAAAATCTCTGCAAGGGAAAATGCACTTTTTGAAACAAGGTTACGGGCAAAAAATATGTTTACTGAAATAAACAGTCTGCCTGACAGTCTTAAAATTAAATTCTTTGACTCTAAGCATATTGCCGCAAAAAAACTTGACGGTGGGTGTGAGTAAACAGTGCATAAATCAGAATTAAAATAAATGGAGTTAATAAAAAAATATAAAGTGTCCATCATGATTGTGGTGCCTGTATTGATTCTGGTACTTTTCAGATCTTTTGGCAGCAATCATTTTCAGAGTGATTCAAAAAAATGGGCTGAACCGTCTGTAATGAGGTCGAATATTGTTACCAGTGAAAAGCTAAGCTCACTGAAAGGTGAAGTTCTATTAATCAACCTTGATGGTGTAAAAAGTTCTGGTAACTTATCTACAGGAAAATCGCTCGATATCACGCCTGATTCTGTACTTGACAGAAATAATGTTAAGGTAATTCATAAACATAACGGACCTGTGGTTCTCAGTTCATCTGAACCGGCCGTTTCTGCAAGGATATGGATGTTGTTAAGTCAGATGGGAATCAAAAATCTGTATATTCTTTCCAACTCTACTGATAATGAGGTCTTTAAAAACAAATTCCGGCCAGATACTTTAGTCAGGCCGGAATTATAAGAGTTTAAGTTGCAGTTATTATTTTACCACATCAAAATTATTTACTTCTGCAGTTGTAAAAGGGAGCCACGATAAAGCAGTCCGTTGTTTAACCATTTTATCGTACATGAAGCCGTTGTTACCATATTTAAGTGTGCGGGCATCATAACCTAATAATCGAAGGAAAGCTGTTGCGAACCCTGAATTATGTCCGGTTGCACAATAAACGACAACAGTTTTGTCAACAGGGATTGAAGCCATTTCATCAACAAATCCAAGAGTGCCCTCAGGTTTATACCGCGTTGCACCCGGAATATGTCCATCTTCATACTTATCCTTCCTGTCAAGATTTATGATATAATATTTTTGAGGACTACTGAATACTTCATCAGCAGTAATAAGTATGTTGCCTGTTCCCTCTTCAAAGAGTTTTTTGAATCGTGCTGTGCCAATGTCTGCTCCCGAAGTTAATCCGGTTTTGAGCTCAGGCATAACGTTTGCCTCCGATCTTTCGTTTGCTTTGGTCTCAAGCTTCGTTTCAAATTTTCCAGAAACATTTTTAAGCCATCCCTGTTCTGCATACCTGATATTCCAGGCGCTCATTCCCCATCTCATAGAATAGACATTGCCATATCCCATAAGTCTTAGTAATGAGGTTGTATAGCTTGAAAGCTGACCATCTTCACTTACCATTATTATCTTGTCAAATGAAAATGGTTTGATCCCTGTTTCAAAATAAGCCGGCAGATCTTCAAAATTTTTATTTACAGCCCCTTTAATATGGCCTTTAGTGTAATCCTTTGAGGACCTAATGTCTATAACAAGAATATTTTTCCCAATGCTCTCATTTACTATCGAGGCTTTGATTATTGATGGGTATACCTTACTATTGACATAATCGCCATTCTCTTTAAGGTCTTTCAAAAGTAAAGAAGTCTCATTTCCGATATTAACCGGCTTTTTAGTTTCAGGTTTAGCCTCCGGTATTGAGGTTTGTTTATTGTCAGCTTTCTTACCGGAGCATCCTGCAAACGAAATGATTACGAGAACTGAAATAAATATTACCTGGAAAAATTGCCTTTTCATTTGACTTATATTTCGTCGTTGACTAAAGTTTAACAGGTACTTTGTCCTTATCGTATGTGAGTGTTTCGGTTCTGTGGCCGGCTTCATCATATTTGTATTCGGTTATTGCTACCCCGTTTTCCTGGCTATTGATTACGTTTCCGTCTTTATCCATATTTCTGACCTCAATAAGGGCACCGTGGTTATCGTATGTATTTTTTGTAACAGGTATCAATTTGCCTCCCACATATTCATTATCCTGATCAAAAACTTTCATTTCGGTAACATAACCGTTTTCATCATAGGTGGAAATGCGTTTTGACCATCCCCAGTAAAGATTTGACATCTGTCCTCTGACATTGAAAACTGAAAAGCTTTCCAGGTCTCCATTCATGTTTGGAGCGAATGAGAAGTATGAAACTCCAATGTCGCCGCAATTTTCTGCAGTACAGTTATAGAGTGTATCAGCCTTAAAATTTGCCATTCTGGTTGTATAGCCTTTGTCATTGTATGTAAACCTAAGTTCATAAAACGGACAGAACGGATTCATTACCGTTTCTTCTCCTGCCAGATTATACCTTAGTTCTTTTACCATTCCGTCGGGAAGAACTGTCCATGTCCATGAATGTATTTTATTCCTGTTTTCAATCATTGTACCGTCTTTCCCTAAAAACATCAGGCCAACACGGGTACCCTTTGAATCTAATGAGTATTGAGCTGCAAATACACCTCCGTTTTCGATTGGTTGGTTATCCTTATTGAAATAATGCTTAGTCTGCATAATACCGTTATACTCATAAGTAATTTTTGCAGCACCTCCCATAGAGGAATAGTCAAGAAGAACATTATTCCTGACAAACTCCACTGAAACAAGGCGTCCGGTAGTATCATAAGTGAACTTATAACTGTTTATTGTCTTCGCCTGATCAGCAGTCAGTGCATGGTTACCCCTTTCGATATCATAAGGTGTCTCACTGAATTGAAGGTTTCTATAATATTCAACACCTGAATGCAAATTTTTCTGTGTCGAGTTTCCGGTGCAGGATACAATCCCGATCCCGAATATTATTGCAAGGATTACCGGAATATTAAGTTTTCTCAGTTTCATGCTTATATCTGTTTTAAATTAAAAATATTCATCAAAAATATTATTTATATCCAATTACACTAATAGATTTCACACTTGCCAAATTTAGCAAATATACCAACAAGACAATAACAAATATTATAATGGAATGTTTCAGCACACATTTTATTACCACTAAATGTAAATATTACCACCTTTTCAGGCTTTAGAGTTTTTATTCCTTTGTGCCTTTGTGCCTTTGTGCGGTTGTCTCTTTATACCTATATTTGTTTCTGACCCAAATTCATAATAAAATGGATACCTCCTTCTTCGATTCCAACCTTTTCAGCTATGTACTGATGCCTTTGTTAATTTTTCTTGCCCGAATCTGCGACGTATCAATTGGTACGTTGCGCATTATTTTCGTTTCAAAGGGAAAAAGGAACATCGCACCTATCCTGGGTTTTTTTGAAGTACTTATCTGGATAACTGCGATAAGCAAGATCATGCAGAACCTCGACAATTATATAAATTATATTGCCTATGCCGCAGGATTTGCTACAGGAAACCTGATTGGTATGATAATAGAAGAAAAACTTGCAATGGGAATACTGATGATAAGGGTTTTTGCTCATGAACGGGGTCCTGAACTTGTTCAGAATCTTAATGAAAACGGTTTCGGGGCAACCGTGGTTGAAGCTAATGGGGCAAGAGAAAAAATTCATCTCATATATACGATTGTAAAGAGGAATGAGCTTTCAAGTGTTCTCGATGTCATAACCCGGTTTAACCCTAAAGCATTTTACACTATTGAAGATGTAAAATCAGTTAATGAAGGCATATTCACCCAAAACAGACCAAATTCAATATTTCCCTTTAGTACTGTATTAAGGAACTGGAGAAAAGGGAAGTAGGGTATTTTTCAGAAAACGAGTCAGCCAAATTGTAATTTTGGCTACATTTGAACGCAAATAAAATTAATAAATCATGGATCAGTTCAGTAATCACCCACTTTACCGTAAACACAACATTGACAGTGCAATGAGTTCAATTTGGGAGTTTTACAAAAGTAAATTTCTCTCTCTGTTTATTATTTCCCTTGCGATGTCTCTAGTAATACAGTATGCTTCAACTATGGTAAACATGAAGGAGTTGCAGACAATTACGGATCCGATGCTTTTACTTGATAAAATGAAGGGATATCTTGTCCCCATCCTGATAATATCACTTATAAATCTCTTGTTCACTACTATTCTCCAGTACTATATTATCTATAATCCGATTAACAGCGATAATATTTTTTCCTCATTGATAAAATCCCTGAAGTACTTTATTCCCTTCCTAATCACTATGATACTTCTGGCATTTTTTGGTTCTATAGCTATTGTACTGGGAATTTTTGCTCTTGTAATCGGCGCATTCTTCGCTATATTATATGTAATGACACTTTATCTTTTCATATTGCCAATAATGATGGCAGAAGGAGCCAATATCGGAAATACTATCAGACGGACAATAAAACTTGCACACAGGAATTTCTGGACAAACATAGGCTGGGTAACGATTTTCCTGATCATACTGATTGTTATTTCAGTAATATTTTCAGCAATCGTTCTTCTGCCTTTCACAGGGAGTTTTTTAAAAACAATTTTAAATTCAGAGAATGGATCAAGCCTGACTGAAATCGCATCTAACCCTATGTTTATAATTCTCTCAGCATTGGTGAATGCACTAACTCTTCCATTGATGCCGATTTTTGCGTGCGTACTTTATTTCAACGCCAGGGCCGGTGAAGATCAAAACCAGATCGTAAAACCGGTAAATCAATGGGATGACAGAGTCAGGGTTGAAGACCTGTACGCGAAACCTTATTCAGATGATCATCCGGATAATCCCGATAATAAATAATTTTAAAGGGAGACTGGCTGAAGGGGTGACTTTGAGATTAGAGCTCGTTCTCTCCCTTAACATAGCCGAAATTGGCAAGAATTCCGCCATCTACAAACAGGATATGTCCATTTACAAAATTACTTGCTTTTGATGCAAGGAAAAGTGCGGCGTTTGCAACATCTTCAGGCTCACCCCATCTTCCTGCCGGCGTACGCGTCATTACAAGATCGTTAAAAGGATGACCATTCTCGCGGATTGGCGCGGTTTGAGAAGTTGCAATGTAACCCGGACCAATCCCATTAATCTGAATATTAAATTTTGCCCATTCGCAGGTCATATTGCGCGTGAGTAGCATGAGTCCTCCTTTTGCGGAAGCATATGCCGAAACTGTGTTACGTCCGTATATGCTCATCATTGAACACATATTAATGATCTTACCGCTTCTTTTTAAAATCATATTAGGAGCTACACGCTTTGCAACAATAAGCGGGGCTACAAGATCAACATCAATTACCTGTTTGTAGTCAGCTATTGACATATCAAGAATCGGGATCCTTTTAATAATACCGGCATTGTTTACAAGAATATCAACAGGACCGGCTTTTTTTTCAATTAATGAAATTCCTTTATCAGTATCATGTTCATCTGTGACATTGAATTTTAAAGTGAAGACATCCAGTCCTTCCTTAGCGAAACTCTCTTTACAGCTCTGTAGTTTCTCCTCCTGCAAATCGTTAACACATACTTTCGCTCCGGCTTTACCAAGTAACAGCCCTATAGCCAATCCAATTCCATGAGTGCCTCCTGTAACCAGGGCAACTTTACCTGTTAAATCAAATAAATCTTTCATATTATTTTTTAATCCTTCTTAATAATTCTCTGAGTAATTATTTCAGACTATCGGGTTGCCTGACGTCCATATCCCCGTAATCGAGGTTCTCGCCTGCCATACCCCAGATAAATGTATAATTTGATGTACCTGCCGCACTA
Organism: Bacteroidales bacterium; assembly: GCA_025358455.1. GTDB lineage: Bacteria > Bacteroidota > Bacteroidia > Bacteroidales > VadinHA17 > LD21. Next base: position 687 of record JANYJP010000117.1, on the reverse strand, counting down.
TGAATACTCCATGATGGAGAAAGAACTGCCTGCTCATTCTTCATCCATATATGCCTGGTTTCATCAGGGTCGCCCATAAAATGACAGATAGCCTGTTTGTCGGGCACTTCGAAATAAAAATAAGCTTCCATCCTTCGGTTATGAGTATGCACCGGCATAGTATTCCATACACTGCCTTTCTGTAGTTCCGTCATTCCCATTTGAAGCTGACATGTTTCAATCACGCTGTTCACAAGTAATTTATTAAGAGTCCTTAGGTTTGAAGTCTCAGCATTTCCCAGCATTACAACTTCTGCTTCGTTACGTGTAACTTTTTTCGAAGGATAAGTTTTATGAGCAGGCGCAGAATTTATGTACAGTTTAGCCGGGTTTTTCTGATCAGCAGATTTAAATACAACATCAGGCGTTCCCTTTCCAAGGTATAATGCTTCTTTAAATGCCAGTTTATATATTTTACCTCCGCCTTCTATTACAGCATCTCCTCCAACATTTATGATTCCCATCTCTCTTCTGTCAAGGAATTGCCCTGCTTTAAGTTCGTCAGGAGATTCGAGTTTCAATGCTTTTTTAACCGGCATTGCACCTCCTGCCATATACCTGTCATACAGAGAATAAACCAGTGAAATCTCATCGGCAATAAAAATATTTTCAATAAGAAACTCTTTTCTTAATTTATCGGTTCCGTAA
>JANYJP010000095.1 GCA_025358455.1 Bacteroidales bacterium | reverse complement strand
AATTATATGGAAGAAAAAATCTTAGCTGGCTGGCCAAAACTTCTGCAGAAATATCCCTGGTTCAGATGTAACGGATGCTACCCGATTAGTGCCTATTCTGAATTTATGCCACCTCCTTTTCTTGGTCGTAAACCATATGGAAAACCTGATTTCAGATTATTTAGTGAAGATGACCCTTTTGGCTGGAAGATAACAGAAATGGAAGAGGAAAATGAGCTAAAACCCGGGATTGAACATATCGGCCAGCAGATAATGCATAACATTGTAAAACTGGGCAAAGGAATCACACAACATTTTATAAGCGGACATGGTGGTGAGAACCTCCGGAATAATCCTTACTGGCCTTCTGAACTGGCTGCAAGAGCCGGATCACTCTCTCATGAAAGATATGTCGTTTTACTTCCACTAATGCTTTCTCGCACGCAGGATGACAAGGGAAGAGTTATCTGGACCTTCTTCGGAAATAGTATACACGATCCTGAAACGAGTTTCTGGAAAAGCTTTTATACCTCCCCTGAAACCGAAATGCCTTTAGATGAATCGGTAGCTTTTTTCACAGATCTGTTATCAGAAGCTTATGGAGAAAAATTGTCTGATGATACCTCTCTCTTTAATTCAGGGTTCAGAATATTGGCTTCTCCCGGTTCAAATTTGCCAGGATGGACTAAGAAATTTCTTATTAATGACGATTCTCCTGTCGAAGCTATAAGTTACTTATTGACGTTCAGGCCTTTCAGTCTTTTGCCTGAATCTGTTAAGCAACAATATCTGGCAGGTAAGTTGCATCTGCTTCCTTTTCCGGGGAGCCTTGTATTCTGGGGAATGCCCGGTTATCTCAGACTAAAAAAAGAACTTCCTGTAATGGGACAAATACCATTACTCAATCTTGTAGCGAGGAACAGAGGGGTTGGAGGTATGCGTGTTACTCAATCGGGTTGGTTTCATGAACCTCATCGCAATAGCAAGAATCTTGTTATCAACGAAAATCTTATTAAAGACACCTACCACAGGACGCATAGATGGGAACGTGTGCACAGGTATCAGGACGAGCTTAACGAAATAGCACATAAGATCAGGCTGATAAAAGCATTATTCAGTACAGAAGCAGATGCCATGGGTTTATACAACAAGCCATTAGCATGTAACAGTCAGCTCTGGAACAGCAATTTCGATCTGTTATTAGATGGTCCCCGGGCCGCGAGAAAAAAAATAACAGAAGTTGAAAAGACATTATCAGCGGGAGGTCTTTTTGGATACAGATTTTTCTATCCCCCAATGCGTGTTGGGAAGCATGAGATGTATCTGCACCGGCCTCTTGTAGCTTTTCTTCCATTAACATCGGAAAATATTGAGGTCAGGGCAGAATCTCTATATGGTTATCTTGCAGGATACCACGATGATGACAAGGAAATGTTACATCCTGTGGAACTATGGCCAAGAATGCAGAAACGGGAAATATACCTTGCTGCCCTGAACGATTTTAAGAATCATACTGATCATTATGCACATCAGACATCCTTCAATATTATTTCTTTGTTTGAGAGTTGGGAGGCTCAGGCCAGGAAACAATTATCACGTACTTTTGCCCATCATCTCCTGAATATATCTAAACATAAGAGTCTTGAACAATGGCTTGATGAGCTTAGGTTTCATGTTAATGATCCGGAAAAGGCTGCCTGGATGAGAAAGGAAATTGAAAAAAGTATTGAACCACCTGATATTAATGCACTTCCTGAATCACTGACATTCTCAGAAACAGCAACCCGTAAGTTTGAGGAGGCCTGGTGGAACGACATTAAATTCCTTTCATTTGGCAAATTTACCTATAAAGATAATGCTGATATAATGCTTGATGAAATCACTCTTTCAAAGGTACAGAAACACCGTCGGGATCTTGATCTTCTTGGAGATTATCTTATTTCAAGACACCGCCAGGCAATTTCTGAGGCAGCTATGGAAGGAGAGGCTATGGTTGGAGAACTTCCGTTCAAATGGAATACTCTTTTTGACTTTTTACAATATGGTGGCTGGGTTGGTAACCAGAAAGGGAGTAGTTATGAACGCAATATCCTTGTAATTATACCTGGCAAAAACCGTAAACAGGCTGTCGTCCTGGGCGATCATTACGATACGGCTTATATGGAAGATGTCTATGAAAAGGGAAAGGGAGGATCGGGTGCACGGTTATCAGCCAATGGAGCTGATGACAATTATTCTGCAAGCGCTACATTATTGCAGGCTGCTCCAATACTATTAAAACTCTCAAAGGAGGGGAAGCTGGAAAGAGATGTATGGCTTATTCATCTTACCGGTGAGGAATTTCCTGCTGATTGTATGGGAGCACGTCATTTCTGCCAGACTCTTATTGAAAATAGTACAAACCTGCGAATTGATAAAACCACCAACATTGACTTATCAGAAATAGAAATTGTCGGGGTTTATGTTATGGATATGATTGGTCATAACAGGGATACGGACCCGGACATTTTCCAGATTTCACCCGGGAAGAGTGCTGCATCATTGCATCTTGCGTGGCAGGCACATATTGCTAATATGATGTGGAATGCTGAAGTTCAGATATGGAACAATATGCCTGAAAGAAGAACTAAGTCGCGGGGCAGAAGGATAACCGGCTCGCAGGAAATTCCGGAAACAGCAAAACATATTCTTATCAAGGGCGAAGTACGGACTCAGTATAATCCACATAGCTCGATCTTCAATACCGATGGCCAGATATTTTCTGACACCGGTGTACCGGTAGTTCTTTTTATGGAGAATTACGACATTAACAGAAGTGGATATCACGATACAAAAGATACTCTCGAGAATATTGATCTCGATTATGGTGCAGCATTTGCAGCCATTGCTATTGAAACTACAGCCCGGGTAGCCACACTACCGGAAGTAAGTTTCTGATTATAATAATTTCATTAATTTTACAGCCCTTTATAACATAGCCTCAATTACAACAATTACAACTTTTACAACTTTAAATTACTTAAACCATGAACCTGAAATTCAGAACAATCCCGGAAAAACGAGATATACAATCAGTCAGAGACATAGTTGTATCAACAGGATTCTTTTATGACCATGAAGTGGAAATAGCTGTTGAACTGGTTGTGGAAAGACTAAACCTCGGTGAGGTAACCGACTATTATTTTGTTTTCGCGGAGGTGGATGGAGTAACAGCTGCTTATTCATGCTTTGGTCCAATAACAATGTCTCAAACCAGTTATGATCTTTACTGGATAGCTACACATAATGATTTCCGTGGAAAAGGGATCGGGAAAAAATTGCTTGAGGAGACATTCAATCAGGCCAGGAAAATGGGCTGTAAAATAATTATTGCGGAAACATCCGGACTTCCGCACTATGCCCCAACCAGGGGATTTTATGACAGTACCGATTTTATACTTGAAGCCCGTTTAAAGGATTTTTATGCTGAAGGAGATGATAAACTCTTTTACACTAAAAGAATAGGGTAGGAGTAATGAATACTAAAACATAATTACTGCAAAGATCTCCTGGAACTTTCATGAACTCACCCCAAGGCCCTGACATCGCTACAATCTGGCTCTTTCGCTAAAATAGCCCACCGGGCTATTTCCGGATCTATTTTCAGTTCACTACATTAATAATAACAGATGAACTCTTGAGTCCTTTAGATTCTGCTTTTACAGTTATTGCTTTCGAGGCGCCCTTTTCTGCCGCAACAATTACAAGGCACATTCCATTATAAGCTTTCTTCGATTTAGCCTGAAATGATTCATGACTGGTTGCATCTCCGTTATCTGTTGCAACTATTCTTCCGGCTCCTTCAATACTGAAATTCAGGATATTGTTACTTCGCGGAACAAGAAGCTTATTTTTGTCTTCAATTCTAACAGTAATATATATGAGATCAATTCCGTCGGGACGAACAGCCGGTCTGTCGGCAGACATTGAAAGCACTGATGCTTTTTCCGTTGTGCGCATAACATCCTCAGCCCATTTGACTCCGTTCTTATATGCAACAACTTTAAGCTCCCCGGGCTGGTATACAACATCGTCCCATCTCAGCCGGTATTCATACTGACCTTTCTTTTTCTTTCCGAGCGATTTCCCGTTAAGAAACAATTCTGCCTCATCACCTGATGTATAAACAAACACAGGCGTAACAAGACCTTTTCTCTCAGGCCAGTTCCAGTGGGGAAGAATATGAGCCATCGGCAGTTCAGCTCTCCATCTTGACTGATAAAGATAGAACCGGTCTTTTTTGAATCCCGCCAGGTCCATGATACCGAAGTAACTGCTGCGTGACGGAACTTCTGTAACTCCATTTGCATCCAGCATTTTCCTTGTTTGCTTATACCATTCCGTTCCGGGTTTCACGCCTGTAAGGTCGCCGTAATAAGGAGTCGGCTCACCAATATAGTCAAAGCCTGTCCATACAAATTCTCCATATACAGCAGGGAACTTATCGAGTAATGTAAATTGCTGATCGGCGGTACTTGCCCATGCCGGATAAGCAACATCATACGAAGTTATCTGAAATATCCCTTTTCCGGGAAGATTATTATTAAGATCACCCAAAACGATGGGGAAGAAGTATTCTCCTCTTGAACTTACGGTAGAAGCAGATTCGCTCGAATGCATTCCCAGGTTTGCATTGTCCTTAAGATCAAAAAACCGCTGGTAATCGGCAAGGTGATAATTAATACCAAATACATCAAGTGCTTTCTGGAATCCGTTTGTTCCTGAATTGGGATGATCACATCCTGATGTTACAGCGCGTGTATTATCTTCTGATTTTACGATTGAATTAAGAGCTTTTGCAATGTATGGATGTCCCTGATCAGGTACCTCATTCCCAATGCTCCATAAGATTACTGAAGGATGATTCCTGTCACGACGCACCATTGCCTTCATATCTTCGACATGCCATGCATTGAACTCAAGATTATAATCTTTAGGCTTCTTTCCAATCCTCCATGTGTCGAAGGCCTCAACCTCCATGAGGAAACCCATCTTGTCGCACAGGTCAACAAGTTCAGGAGCAGGCGGGTTGTGACTTGTCCTGATGGCATTACATCCCATCTCTTTCAGTATCTCGAGCTGACGTTCGGCAGCACGTGTATTGAACGCTGCACCCAAAGCGCCAAGATCGTGGTGATTGCATACGCCTCTAATCTCAACTCTATTTCCATTGATAAGTAATCCGTCACGGGGGGTGAAATTTATTGTTCTGAAACCGAAGTTAGTTTCATACCTGTCTGTTATGGTAGTTCCCTGTAATACAGTTACTGCAACCCTGTAGAGTTCCGGTTTATAAACATCCCAGAGAACAGGATTTGCAACAGGAATATCAAGTCTGAAATCGTGATCCTTCAGCCCGGGGAGTGTTGCTGAAGTGGCAACTGATTCAGCAACCGGCGCTCCGGATATCTCAAATTTGTCATTAAGTTTATAAACCTGTGCTTTAATAGTTACATCTGTTGGTTCATTTAAATGGTTTTCCACTTCAGCTTCAACGCTCAGCATTCCCCGTTCTTTATTTATATCGGGAGTGGAACAGAATACACCATTGTATGCCAGCTGCAGTTGTGACGTTTTAACAAGCCATACATTACGGTATATACCAGCGCCGGGATACCATCTTGAATCCCAGTTCTTTGTATCGAGCCGTACAGCGATAATGTTTTCCTTTCCTGTAATAATATATGGTGTCAGATCGAGCCGGAATGAGGTGTATCCATAAGGCCATTCCCCAACATATTTTCCATTCAGCCATACTTTTGCATTGGCCATTGCTCCGTCGAAATCAACATAGATACGTTTTCCTTTGTCATTGTCGCTTACAACAAAATGTTTCCTGTACCATCCGATACCTTTCCAGGGCAGCAAACCTGTGTTATTCTCAAGAGTATCACTGAACGGGCCCTCAATTGCCCAATCGTGGGGCAGATCAAGAGAACGCCAGGAGTTATCATTCACAGAAGGAAGCTGTAGGTTCTCAGGCTCCCTGTCTGTTGTAACTTTTTCATCAGCTGCATTAAAATACTTTACAAATTTCCATCCTGCGTTGAATGATTCACGCGATCGCGGAGATTCCTGTGCCAGTAAAGATCCACTGATACAGAATGTTATTGCAATCATTATTAAAGTAAAGAATGAAGTCCTTTTCATAATTGATATTATAAGAATTTAAATCTAAATTAAACAAATTCTGAAGAATCTATGCCGGTTAATGCACGAAAATAGAAAGTTCATCCCGTCCATGTTAAATGTTGCACTTTACTTTTCCATTGATTTCATGAATTCTCCGGCTGTCATGATTGGAGTACAATCCAAGTTCATGATGGAAAAATTAGTCAATTAAGCTGCGCTGTTCAATTTTGTTCTCAATAACGTAATGTTATATTCTACCTGCAAACGCATCCAGAACTCGGCACTTATCCCTAACTTACTTTCAATTTTAAGGGCAATTTTTTCTGTAATGTTCCTTTTCCCTTTCAGTATATCGCTCATGTGTGAAGGATACATTTTTATATCCATTGCAAATTTTGATTTTGTCAGCCCCCTTGCAATAAGTTCCATTTCGAGCACTTCCCCCGGATGTAATAAAACATCCGTTCTTA
>JANYJP010000093.1 GCA_025358455.1 Bacteroidales bacterium | reverse complement strand
GTTGAAGATCTATATTAATGGTTCCCTGGAAAGCAGTACACCTGCAGGTCAGGCATTTACAGGATACACAACCCCTGAATTCGTACTAGGACAGCCACAGGAAACACCAAATTATTTCAACGGACAGATTTATGATGTAAGATTAATTGATCATGTTCTTTCTGACAGTGAAATTGCAGCGCTGGGGGGATCAGGAACTGTGACATTCACATTAACCGCGACTGCTGGCACCGGTGGTACAATTAATCCTTCAGGACCTGTACTGGTTAACCAGGGTACAAACAAAACATTTTCAATTAATCCAAACAACGGATTTGAGATTGCAAATGTTAGTATTGACAATAATCCAATTGGGACACAGTCTGCATATACCTTTAATAATGTAAATGCTAACCATATAATTTCGGCTACATTTTCTTCAATTCCGGTTACCAATCTTACTATAGCCGGAGTTTTAGCAAATTCTAAAGTTTATAACAGAACAACCTCAGCAACACTGAATACCGGTGGTGCTATTCTTGTTGGTGTTTTAGGCTCAGACAATGTTATTCTGATAACATCCTCAGCAACCGGAACCTTTATAAACAAAAATGTTGGCACAGGCATTATAGTGACTACTTCTGGTTTTACGCTTTCTGGTTCTGATGCCGTTAAGTATAGTGTGACACAACCAACAGCAACAGCTAATATTACTGCAGCCAGCCTCACTATTTCAGGCGTTATAGCGAATAATAAAGTCTATGACCTTACAACTACAGCTACTCTGAATACAGTTAGTGCGACCTTATCAGGTGTTTTTGGAGGCGATGTTGTTAATCTTTCATTATCAGGTGTTGCAGGTACTTTTGCAAACAAGAATGCAGGGTCAGGCAAACCTGTTACTACGTCAGGCTTCTCACTTGGAGGCAGCAATGCAGGTAATTATATATTGATTCAGCCAACAACTACGGCCAATATAACAACATCCGGTCTGACTTTAATAGGTGTAACTGCCAATAACAAAGTATATAACGGTACAACTGCAGCTACTCTAAATTCTGGAAGTGCATCGCTGGTTGGTATACTTGGAGCTGATGTTGTAAATCTGGTTTCGACAGGGGTAACAGGGACTTTTGCAAACAAGAATGCTGGTACAGGAATACAGGTTTCAACATCCGGATTTACCTTAGGTGGAAGTGACGGCGGTAATTATTCTTTTACACAACCATCATTGACTGCAAATATTACAGCAGCCAGTCTGACTGTATCAGGATTAACAGCAAACAATAAGGTTTATGATGGAACAACAACAGCAACTCTGAACTTTGGTAGCGCATCACTTTCAGGTGTTTTTGGAGGGGACAATGTAATCTTAATTACATCAGGGGCTACCGGAACTTTTGCTGACAGTAATGTTGGTACTGCCAAGCCTGTTTCTATATCGGGTCTTACATTGGGAGGAAAAACGGCTTCTGATTATTCTTTGATCCAACCATCGTCCATCGCAAATATCACAGGAGTTATTCTAACTGTAACAGGTATTTTGGCACATAATAAAGTTTATGATGCAACTACTTTAACAACAATTAATACTGAAAGCGCAACTCTGGTTGGAACAATCGGAACTGATAATGTAACATTTAATTCAACCGGAGCAACAGGAAGTTTCGCGAACAGGAATGTCGGATCAGGAAAGATAGTTACAATATCAGGTCTTACCCTGAGTGGGCCTGATGCCGGGAGATACTCTCTGATACAACCAACAACTACAGCTAATATCACTCCGGCAGGAACGATAATTTCAGGAGTAACGGTAAATACCAGAGTTTACAATGGAACAACATCAGCAACTTTAAATGCTGGCAGTGGGATTCTCGCTGGTATATTTGGAGGTGATGCTGTTAATATCATCTCTTCCGGAGCCTCAGGAACTTTTTCTGATAAGGATACCGGCCTGGGAAAGCCTGTTGCAACCTCAGGCTTCATATTGGGAGGAGCTAATGCCGGCAATTATACTTTGACACAGCCAAGTCTTTCAGCAACGATTACTCCGGCCACCCTGACATTATCCGGTGTAACTGCAATTAATAAAGTTTATGACGGAACAACCACCACTGGCTTAAATGCAGGAGGCTGTTCATTAGTTGGTGTTTATGGAACTGATGATGTTATTCTTATATCCTCCGCGGCCACAGGAAACTTTGCAAATAAAAACGTTGGTACAACGATACCGGTTTCCGGATCAGGATTTTTATTGGGAGGAACAGATGGTGCCAACTATACTTTAACTCAACCATCAGTATTAGGTAATATATCGCCTAAGGCATTAACTATCACTGCAGATAATCTGACAAAGCCTTTCAGAACCACTTTAGCTTTTACAGGTACTGAATACGCTGAGCAAGGTCTGGTAAATGGCGATGCTTTGTCCGGAATTATTATTACCTGTCCGGGAGCTCTTGCATCAGCAGATGTTGGAACTTATGTTATCTCAATTGAGGGGGGAGTGAACAGTAATTATCAGATCAGCTATTCAAACGGTGCACTAACTGTCAGCAAATCGACTATAGTAGCAACTGCTGATAACAAAACGAAAGTTTATGGATCTGATAACCCTGTTTTATCGATTTCTTACTCTGGTTTCATAAATAATGAAAATGAATCTTCTCTGGATGTGCTTCCTGTTGCAGAAACTAATGCAAATAAGAATTCAGAATCCGGCGACTATGAAATAGATGTATCAGGCGCTGCGTCAAAAAACTATAGTTTTGCCTATAATAAAGGCGTTCTCACAATAAATAAGGCTGATCAGGTCATCTCATTTGCTAAGATATCTGCACGCTTACGAATGACAGAGGTTAAGCCTCTGATTGCGACAGCCGCCATAGGGCTCACTGTTAGTTTTGAGTCATCAGATCCTTCTATCGCCAGTGTAAATAATGATGAACTGAGTATTAACAGCAACGGTAATGTGAAAATCACAGCAATACAGGAAGGCGATCATAACTGGAATCCGGCAAACAATGTTAGCCAATCTATTGTAACCCTTCCTGCTTTTGATAATATAATGTCACTTTTCACTCCAAACAATGACGGTGTAAATGATTACTGGTATGTTCCTGATATTGGCCAATTTGGCACACTCCAGGTAACCGTTTATAACAGATTTGGGCAAATAGTTTACCAGTCAGATAGCTACAAAAACGACTGGGATGGAACACGCGATGGATATCCACTTCCTGCAGCTACTTATTATTATTTAATTAAATCTTCGGAGAAAGGCTTTATAAAAGGTGTTGTAAACATTATCAGATAAATAAACTTTGAAAACTTAAACCTATGAATATGAAAAAAATTATACTCTTTTTGATTGTTATTGTACCTGTGGCTGTTTACGGACAGCAATTTCCGTTCATGGAAGGATATAGTGTAAATCCATTCACTTTATCTCCATCTTATGCGGGTATACATAACAGTAAAACTGTCTTTGCTGATTACCGTTCCGACTGGTCCGGAATTAATGGAGGTCCCAAAACATACCAGCTTAGCTATAATGATAAGTTAAATGACAAGGTAGGACTTGGAGTGAGATTTATTTATGATGTGACTGATATCTTCAAACAGACCATGCTTCTTGGAACTTATACTTATCAGGTAAATATAGCTCAGGACCATATTATAAACTTCGGTCTTTCTATGGGGTTCTTCAGAAATTCAATCGACCTTTCAAAGTATTACAACAATCCTGATTATGTTCAGGATATGGCTCTTTATAACGGGCAAGTGATATCCAAAATCAAATTTGCTACGGACGTAAGCGCTCTTTACAGGTATAAACAGGCAGAGGGCGGAATTCTTTTTTCGAATCTATTGTTCGGAACTGTGAGGTACCGTAATACAGAGACTAAATACAAACCGTTGAAGAATTATCTTTTACATGCAGCTTATCTGTTTGAAATAGACGGTAAATGGTCTGTCAAACCTACCTTGATTTTACGGGGTGGTCAGGATATACCTATGCAGTTTGAAGTTGCCCCAACGATAACCTGGAATGACCGCTTTTGGGCAACCGCACTTTACAGGACCCGGGGAATATTCGGATTTGGTTTGGGAGGGGAAGTTATAGATGGTATTCTTCTTAATTATTCTTATAACATGAGTTCCAATGTAGCCATAAACACCTTTGGAAGTCATCAGGTAACACTAGGAGTAAGGATCAATAAGGTTCAGAAGAATAAAAATAGTTCCAATTAGTATTTTTTGTGCTAATCGATCCTTTTATTTTAATCCTAAAATCAGAAATCATGAAAAAATACTCATTAACAATTTTATTTTTTGCTTTGTTACAACTATCAGCCTTTTCCCAGACATTTACAATCAATGCCAGCTCTGGAACCGACGGCACAATAACTCCTTCAGGAGCAGTAGTTGTTAACCAGAATACAGATCAGATATTCACCATTACAGCCAATACCGGTTTCCAGATCTCTATGGTTACTGTTGATGGCAAACCGGTTGGTGCAGTATCTTCCTATACTTTCCCCGCTGTCAGTGCTGCACACATCATATCAGTTACATACAGCGTGGTATCCCGGGCTTTAAATAAACCGGCATTTGCCGAGAATTCTGAAGCAGGAAGTTCACCGGCTAATGCCAATAATGCAGATGGATCGATCTTAAATTTCTGGTCTGGCACTGCATATCCTAAGTGGTGGAAGGTAGACCTTCAGGGTTTTTTCGATCTGACTTCAATTATTATTCGTAATTATGTAGATGGAAGCCGATACTATAATTATAATATTGAAGCAAGTGATGATGACATTACATATACCCTAATAGCCAGTAAAACTAATACCAATCTTTCTACGTTTGAGGGAGATATGTATCCCGTTACTAACCGGGCAAGATACTTAAGAGTTAACATGACTTTTAACTCCACCAATCTTGGTACTCAGATCTGTGATTTCAGAGTATATGGAACTCCCAGTGCTAATACATTCATTATCAATGCAACTGCTGGTACAGGAGGTGTAATATCTCCCACGGGAAATGAAATGGTACTTACAGGTACAACCAAGACATTCACCATTTCACCCAACAGTGGTTTTGCAATCGATGATGTTGTTGTGGATGGCACTTCAGTTGGTAAAGTTTCTACTTATAGCTTCACTCCAATAACTTCAAATCACACTATTGCAGCAACATTTGTTTCCACAACCCGTGTTTTAACTGTAACCCAAACGACAGGTGGTACAATAACTCCTGAAGGAACTCTTGGATCGGTAATAGTTAATCTGAATGCTGATCAGGTATTTAATATTGCCGCAAAAAGTGGATTTCAGATTAGTGATGTGAAAGTGAATGGTGCTTCAGTAGGTCCATTGTCAACCTATACATTTACAAATATTACTACAAATGGCACGATTACAGCCACATACGTAGTTACGTCTCATCTGGCCTTAAATAAACCGGCTTCAGCTCAGACGACTGATGGTAGTTATGGGCCATCCTACGCAAACGATTCAGATGGATCAAATAACTTATTCTGGAGCGCTCCTACATATCCGAGTTGGTGGAAAGTTGATCTTCAAAACATCTGCAATTTAACTTCAATAGTTATTCGCAATTATTTTGATGGGGTCCGGGCTTATCACTATAATATAGAGATAAGCTCTGATGATGTAACATACACTAAAATTGCTGAGAAAACAAATGACAATCCTGCCACAGATGATGGAGATACGTATAATGTAAGTTCTACCGGTAGGTACATCAGGGTGAATATGATATTTAACTCTACTAATTCAGGGACTCATATTACTGATTTCAGGGTATATGGCTCAAAGTCCCTTACAATATCCGGTGTAACAGTTAGCAGCAAAGAATATGACGGAAACACTAATGCAGTCTTAAATAAGCTAAGTGCCACACTTGTTGGCATTGCAAGTGGAGATAATGTCACTCTCGTTTCAACCGGGGCCACAGGAACTTTTGCAAATAAAAATGTCGGACCCGGCAAAGCAGTTACTATATCAGGCTTCACACTGAGTGGAACTGATGCGAATAAATATTCTTTAACCCAACCTTCAGCAACAGCTGATATCACGGCTAAAGTGCTGACTATTGTAGGTTCATTCAACATAGCAGGGAAAGTTTATGATGGTACATCTTTGGCAAACATCTCAGCTAATAGTTTAACCCTTATCACTAAAATAGGTACTGATGTTGTTAGCCTGAATCCTGTTGCAGTCTTTGCGGGTAAAGTAATCGGAACTGGTTTAACAGTTAGTCTATCCGGTTCATCACTTACAGGGAGTGATGGAGCAAATTATACCTTATCGCTCGCTGGTGCTCCGACAGCAATTGCAAACATCACAAGTAAAGTACTTACTATTGGCGGAACTTTTACAGTCAGTAATAAAAACTACGATGGTACAGCTTCCGCTGTTATTTTATTAAACAGCCTGACTATACCAGATAAAGTGACTGGTGATAATGTCAATATTAACGCGGTGGCAGTTTTCAATGATATGAGTATCGGTACAAGCAAACCGGTCAGTCTTACCGGCTCATCAATTTCAGGCAGTGATGCATCTAATTATACTTTGTCGTTAACCGGAGCTCCTTTAACTACGGCTAATATAAGTTTCTCAGGATTAACCGTTACAGGAATAACAGCAAATAATAAGGTTTATGATGGTACAACCACTGCGGTGTTGAACACCTCGGGTGCAATCCTTATTGGTGTGCTCGGGTCAGATGTTGTTACCTTAGTAAAAACCTCAGCAACAGGAAACTTTGCTGATAAGAATAGAGGATTGGGCAAGATTGTCACGATATCAGGCATTAATCTGAGCGGACCTGATGCAGGAAAATATTCTCTTACACAACCTGTATCAACTGCCAACATTACTAGTGCACAATTGACAATTACCGGAATTGTAGCAAATAATAAAGTTTATGATGAAACAACCTCTGTAGGTTTAAACACCGCTAGTGCAATTCTTGTTGGGGTATTCGGTGGTGATAATGTCACTCTTATTTCATCAGGAGCTACAGGATCGGTTACAGATAAAAATACCGGTAATGACAAGCCTGTTTCAATATCGGGGGTTACTTTGGGAGGAACTGATGCCGGAAATTATACTCTGACTCAACCGATCTCTACAGCCAGTATTACCCCGGTAGTTCTTACTATATCAGGCGTAACAGCAAGTAATAAAGTATATGACGGAACCACGGCTGCTGTTATAAATACGGTAAGCGCCAGCCTGTCAGGTGTTTTAACAGGAGATGTTGTTTTCATTGCCTCTTCAGCAACCGAAGGAACATTTGCAGACAAGAATGCAGGTACCGGCAAGTCAGTTTCAACATCCGGGTTTACTATAAGTGGAACTGGTGTGGTCAACTATACTTTAACCCAACCCACATTAATTGCTGATATTTCGGCCAAAGAATTGACTTTAACTGCTAATGATCTCTCTAAATCTTACGGAAAATTATTAACATTTACCGGAACTGAATACTCTGTCAGTGCCCTTGTATCCGGTGATGTTTTATCCGGACTTACAATTTCAAGTCCTGGATCAGCTTCTTCGGCCGTTGCCGGATCATATGTTATATCAGTAACTGGTGGAGTAAACAATAATTATCACTTCACGTATGTAACAGGTACCCTGACAGTAAATAAATCAACCATTACAGTTACTGCTGATACCAAAACCAAAGCTTACGGATCTGAGAATCCTGTTTTGTCAATTTCATATTCAGGTTTTGGAAATAGTGAAGATGCCTCAGTTCTTAACGTTGTTCCTGTAACAGAAACTAATGCAAATAAGACTTCAGATGCCGGAGATTACGAAATCAATGTATCAGGAGCTGTTTCATCAAACTATAATTTTATTTATAATAAGGGTGTTCTGAGAATTGAAAAGGCAGATCAGACTATCATCTTTGATGCGCTGCCAGCAGGTTTACGAATTACACAGGAATACCAACTTAAAGCTGTAGCAGCCAGCGGACTTTCCGTAAGCTTTGATATAACCGATCCTGAAATTGCTAAAGTAAACGGGAATGCGCTGGTAATAAATAAAGATGGTAATTTTACAATCACTGCCAGGCAGGCAGGGGATCGCAATTGGAATGCGGCAACCGATGTAACCCAATCGGTAGTTACTCTTCCGACATTTGATAACGCAAAATCTCTTTTTACCCCGAACAATGATGGAGTTAATGATTACTGGTATATTCCTGATCTTGAACAGTATGGCAAACTTCAGGTGACTGTTTACAACAGATATGGGCAAGCCGTTTACCAGTCAGACGGTTACAAAAATGACTGGGATGGAACTTGGAATGGATATGCTCTTCCTGTTGGTACTTACTACTATTTAATTAAGTCTTCTGAAAAAGGATTCACTAAAGGAGTCGTAAACATCATCAGATAGAATAAATAAGGAGTGAGGCTTGTGGAGTGAGCCTCCTTCGCGGATGCTTCTGAGGCTGAAAGGTGTGAGGGATGAAAAATAATTAGTAGGCAGGAAGAAGTAAGAAGCGAAAAATGAGAGGCGAGTGATGAGGGGAGGAATAGACAGATTTGGGATTTAATTAAAGGTTAGTCAGGTTGTAAAACCAGACTAACCTTTTTAATTTACTTACTATTTTTTAAGGTAATAATTGCTGTAATTCTTATAAGGGCTCTTCTTAAAACTCAGATCATTGAAAACAACGTCATAGTTTGCGATCTGTTTTGAGTTGAGATTATCTATGACGCCGGCAAGAATATCTTTATTTGTAAAATTATTTCGGGATACAAGCAGAATTTGTGATGCATATTTTATTAATAAAGAAGCGTCGGCAACAATTCCAATCGGTGTTGTATCGATAATTATATATTCATATTCTTTCTTTAATTTATTTATCAGGTCGTCGAGTACTCCTGATTCAACCTGTTCTGAAGGATTTGGTATTATTGGACCTGCAGGTATAAAGTAAAGATTCTCAACTACCGTTTTATTACAAATCTCTTCGAGTGAGGCATTATTGTCCATGTAGTTCGTCAGGCCTACCGAGTTCTCTTTCCCAAATTTCTTATGAAGACTAGGACGGCGAAGATCACAGTCAAGAATAACTGTTTTGTAACCAACAGAGGCAATAGAAGCTGCCAGATTAAAAGAAATAAAGCTTTTCCCGTCACCCGGCAGTGAAGAAGTAACCAGAATAACTTTTGATTGTTGAGCTTTTAGTTTAAGGAATAAGCTGCCTCGTAAGTTTCGGAAAGATTCTGATATAGGTGTGCCTGGAAAATCTGTAACAACTGATTCGGTTTTTCTATCGTTACTATAAATTACACCTATAATAGAGCGATTCAAAATATGTTCAACATCATAGTAACTCATAATTCTATCGTTAAACAGGTCTTTACCGATTATATACAATGAAGGGATGAGAAGTGCCATAAAAATCGCAATAGCCAGATCCAGTTTTCTCTTTGGAGCAACCAGAACTGACTGAACATCTCTTGCGGGTTCCAGCATTTCATAATCAGGATAATTTGAAGCCAGAGAGATTGCTGCTTCAGATCTTTTCTGGAGTAAATAGGTATACACCGTACTATTCACATTGAATTTTCGCTGGATACTTACCATGTTCAGTTCCGTTTTAGGAACCTGAGATATTTCCTTTGAAATTTTATCTGCCCTGTAATTCAGTTCATTGATTGAAAGGCTTAAAGTATTCAGGTTATTTGTAACATTTTCAATAATAGCCTGTTTTTGAAACTTGATTTTGTTATCAATCTGGCCAAGAAATAGATTCTTGGAACTATTATTATTAGCTACGATACCAGCTCTTTGGGAATTTAACGATTGAAGTTCTGTAATGAGCTGGTTCATAATGGGATCTGCAACATTCATTGCTGATGGCGGGACAACACCCGAGATATCCTTATTGGTCTTAAAATTTTCAAGAATATAATTGTAATAGCGTTCCTGTACTCTGAGATTAGTGCGGTCAGTCTCAGTTTGCGTCATTTGTTCAAAAAGCCGTTGCCCCTGGAAACTAAGGTCCATTACCTGATTGGTTGATCTGTAATTTCTGAGTTTAGTCTCTGATAAGGCAAGGGTATCGGACATTTCTGATATCTGAGAGTCAATGAAATTCAGAGTGCTTAAAGCAATCTTATTTTTTTTTGCCAGGTTGTCTTCGAGATAGGTATTGATGAAACTATTTAAAAAACTTATTGTCTTCTGTGGATTCTGACCTTTAAACTGAATTGTGATTATTGAAGCCATTGGCGAAACTCTTTTAATATCAAGTTTTCCAAGATAAGCCATAGCCAAATAATCAAGATGGTCAAGTGTGAAATAATATAATACCCCGGGTTCAGGTTTTGAAGGCTGATTTTCCTTGTTGTAGGTAAGCGAGAACTTGAAAAATCTGTTTTCAATTGTTTCATTGAACTTGCAGATAGTATCTATATACAAAGTAACATTCTCGCTGACAATCCTGTTATCAAGATAATTATAAAGTGATACTTTATTTTGTGATGCAGACAGTCTGTAGGTGGCATCATTTAGAATTACCACATTAAATTTTGTTTCAATTGGTTGTTGATGCGACTTATCAATAGTGACAAAATAAGGGCAATCATTGTATAGCTCGGTGGTCTGTTTGAAAAATCCGTTTTTACTTTTCAAATAACTGATCTCAAAATTCATTTTATTTATTGTTGCGTTTACCAGAGCAAACGATTTGAGATTGTTAATTTCAGTCTCGATATTTTTATCTGTCTGTAATGTACCAATACTTCTGAAAAGTTCATTTGAACTGAGAAGCGTTGAAGCATCGTTTTTAGAAGGAATTATTGAAGCATTTACTTTGTATACTTTTTGAGAATACTTATTATATAAAAATGCTGTTGATACAAAAAGCAGCAGACAAATAATGTAGAAATACTTTATGGAAAGTGCTCTTGAAAGAAATCGTTTTAATAACGCAATTGAAGCATCAGAGTCATTAGTTTTTAGCATATGAATTGAATTTATTTAAAATTTAACACCTGTAAATAACAATACCGCAATCAGAGTAGTGACTGAGGTTAGAACTGTAGTGAATGTAATATTCTGATAACTTGATGAAACTGACTTCAACGGTTCAACCACAATAACATCATTTGGCAGAATATAATAATAAGCTTTACCGGCAATCCTGGAATCTGTAAGATTAAGTATATGGTGATATATTTTATCTCCCTCCTGTCTTATCAATATGACATTTTTACGATTTCCATATCGGGTAAGACCACCACCCAGTGCAATTGCCTCATATATATTGAGTTTGTCCTGTGTAAATTGATAGATCCCTTCACGTTGAACTTCACCCATTACAGTGACATGGTTGTCAATGTAGTTTACTATTACTGAAGTATTTGATACATATTCATTTAATGCTTTCTGAATTTTTTCTGAAGCGAGGGCTGTCGTTAGCCCACCTACTTTTATTTTTCCTACAAATGGGAATACAATATTTCCGGTCTCATCAACCAGGTATCCGATAGCCCCGTTATTTCCTCCGCTATATCTCAATTCATCGGAAGAATTGAATATCTGGCTGGTCGGCAGATCGGTACTTAGTACCTTAATGAATAGCTTATCGAATGACATGATCAGCTTCTGAGTGCGGGGATTCGCTCCTGGTTCTTCCAGCTCATTTGTATCGTTGAAATACTGTATCTTCCTGACCGGAACACATGAAATTGTTATAATCAAAAATAGTGCAGGTGTATACAATAACAGACTAAGTATTTTGTTTTTTTGCATTGGTATTGAGTTTAAAATATGTAAAATATATTTGAAATTCCACAAAAAATGGATTTCAATTTATAATTGTTTATCATAAAGAAAATAAGTGTACACAGTTGGGATTTTTTCGAAATAAGTTTTTAAAAAAGTTAGTTTTTTCCTGGATTATATTATCAGGCTAACTTAGATTTAATATCCGCCTTGCCAATTAAAACTGGATTAAGAATATATTAAGATAAGGTTAAGAATATGGCGTTGATACTCATTCTTATAGCGTATAATCAGATATTTATGTCAAATTTCATATGGGTCCGACAAATATTTTTCCCTACCTTTACTTATGGTGCAATTTATTAAAAAGATTATTTAATTCAAAATTCATCGATATTTCAGGAAAGCCGCATTTCCAAATCTTTCAGGAGGTTATGGCGTTTGATTCATAAAATTAGTATGGATAAATCTGAAATAAGTTTCATCATTAATTAAACAAGACAGATATAAAACTGTTTACTATACAATTGAATATTATTAGAACTGATCAAATATCTAAAACTTATAAAATTGGAAAAGACAGCATTAATCACAGGCATTACAGGTCAGGACGGCGCCTATCTTGCAGAGTTTCTCTTAAAGAAAGGATACATTGTACATGGTATAAAACGGCGAAGCTCACTATTTAACACTGACAGGATTGATCACCTTTATCAGGATCCACATGTAAAAAAGAGAAATTTCATCCTTCATTATGGCGATCTGAGTGATTCTATGAATATTACGCGGATAATTCAGGAAACTCATCCGGATGAAATATATAACCTTGGAGCAATGAGTCATGTTAAAGTAAGTTTTGATGTTCCGGAATACACAGCCAATACTGATGGCATAGGTACTCTGCGCGTTTTAGAAGCAGTTCGTCTTCTGGGGATGAAAGATAAAACCAGGATTTATCAGGCAAGCACATCTGAACTCTATGGTCTGGTACAGGAAGTTCCTCAGACTGAAAAAACTCCTTTCTATCCACGCAGTCCTTATGCAGTTGCCAAATTATATGCCTACTGGATTACTGTAAACTATCGTGAAGCCTATGGATTACACGCAAGTAACGGCATCCTTTTTAACCATGAATCTCCAATAAGAGGAGAGACATTTGTATCCAGAAAGATTACCAGGGCTCTCTCCCGGATTGTGCTTGGAATGCAGGATACCCTGTTTATGGGAAATCTTTCATCAAAAAGGGACTGGGGACATGCCAAAGACTATGTTAAAGCAATGTACCTTATTCTACAGATGGATAAACCTGATGATTATGTTATTGCCACCGGAGTTACAACTGAAGTCAGGGAGTTTATAAGAAGGTCTTTTGCTTCTATAGGAGTTGAATTAACCTTTTCAGGCGAAAAAGAGAATGAAACAGGAAGTATAACATATATAGATGATTCTCTGTTTGTTAAATCTGTCGGGAAAGACCATCTTGAAAAATTTAAAATACGGTCAGGGAAAAATCCCATTGTTGTGAAAATAGACCCTGCTTATTACCGGCCAACAGAAGTAGATCTTCTTCTTGGCGACCCAACAAAAGCTAATGAGAAACTTGGATGGATACCTGAATATGACCTCGATGGATTAATTATAGATATGGTTTCTTCAGACATTGTTCTGATGAAGAGGGAAAGTTATCTCAGAAAAGGCGGTTTCAGTACATTTAACTATTTTGAATAATTTGCACTATTGTGAATAAATCATCGAAAATTTATGTGGCCGGGCATAAGGGACTTGTAGGCTCGGCAATAAAAAAGACCCTTGAACAAAAAGGATATAATAATCTTATATTAAGAACATTAGAAGAATTAAATCTTTTAGATCAAAAATCTGTTGACGAGTTCTTTGCAAAAGAACGTCCTGAATATGTATTCCTTGCTGCTGCTTTAGTTGGTGGTATTATGGCTAATAATACCACCAGGGCAGATTTCATATATCAGAATATATCGATTCAGAGTAATGTTATATATTTTTCATGGAAATATAATGTAAAAAAACTTCTGTTTCTCGGATCAACCTGCATCTACCCGAAAAATGCCCCACTGCCTTTGAAAGAAGAATATCTTTTGACTTCACCGCTTGAATTTACAAATGAACCATATGCTATTGCTAAAATTGCCGGGTTGAAAATGTGTGAGTCATTTAATCTGCAGTACAAAACAAATTTTATTTCTGTAATGCCTACAAACCTTTATGGACCGGGAGATAATTTTAATCTTGAAAAATCACATGTACTTCCGGCATTAATGAGAAAAATATTTCTTGGTAAATGTCTTGAGGATGATAACTGGCAGGCAATTCGGAGAGATCTTGATAGAAATCCTATAGAGAAAATATCAGGAAATTCAGAAAAGGAACCGATATTAAATATTCTTGAAAAGTATGGGGTAACCATTAGAGGAAGAAATTCCGCTTCTGAACATTTATCAGATACTGGAAGCAGTAAGGATGGAAAGCAGATAATTGTAAATGTATGGGGAACAGGAACTCCTTTACGCGAGTTTATGTACTCTCTCGATATGGCTGAAGCATGTGTTTATGTCATGGAGAATGCAGAGATAAATGATATTATTAAGATGAATCAATTGTTGGATCAACCTGATTTTCATCCTCCTCATTTCATAAACATAGGTACAGGAGAGGAGATTTCCATTAAAGAGCTGGCCATGAAGATTAAAAGATTAACAGGATTCAATGGTGAAATATTTTTTGATGAGTCAAAACCGGATGGTACAATGCGAAAAGTTACTGATATTACCCGTTTGCGGAAACTTGGGTATACCCACAAATTAAATCTTGAAGACGGTTTGAAATCAGCTTTGGCAGCTTACTTGGATTAAGGTAGTGCCCTTGTATAAATCTTAATAATTTTCTCAATTTCTGATTTCCGATTTCTATAATCCGCTTCTCTTGAATACGGTTCCGACTGTTTTTACAAGAATTAATAAATCCAACCGTAGCGACCAGTTATCAATATAAGCTAAATCGAGTTCCATCCATTTATCAAATCTGATATTGTTCCTCTCAGGTTTTATCTGCCAGAAACATGAGAGCCCTGGTTTAACTGACAATCGTCTTAACTGCCAGCGCTTATACTGTACTGTTTCGCTTTGGAGTGGCGGTCTCGGACCTATCAATGACATCTCACCTTTTAAAATATTAAAAAGTTGTGGCAGTTCATCCAATCCTGATTTTCTCAGGAATTTGCCAATTTTTGTTACTCTTGGATCATCTTTCATCTTGAAAACGGGACCATCTACTTCGTTCTTATCTCCCAGGTGCTTACGGATATCTTCAGCATTGGCAACCATAGTCCTGAATTTGTACAGGAAAAACTGGCGTCCTCTTAATCCTACGCGTGCCTGTCTGAAAATAATGGGGCCAGGTGATGTTAATTTAATTATTGATCCAACAATTATGAAGATAGGTGACAAAACAATTATTACTAAAAGTGAAATGAAAATATCCATTATTTTTTTCAGCGCCAGTGAATATGGGTTGTGAGGAACATTAATGAATGTCAAAAATTTTTCATCAGCAATTTTCGTCTTGAAAGCATTGGTAAGTTTGATTTTACTCTCTTTAAGTTTAAGTTTAAATGTAACTCCCAATTCTTCACATGATCTTATTATTTCTCTGACTTCGGCCGGATTAACTTTACCTTTTAAATAAAGTACCTCATCAATCAAATCAACTTCCATCAGGTCACTTAATACTTTCACAAATTTTCCGGGGAGTATTATAATTTTCTTTTCATACTTATCTTTTATTGAAGTCGATTCGGTGAAAATAGTAAAGATCCTGTAACCCCATTCCTTGTTTGACAAAAGGCTTTCAATGAATGGTTCTGAAGTTTCGTCAGCTATCAGAACTATATTTATCCTGTTATAGCCCTTCGCTCTATAGCTTTTAAAGGCTTTGTACTCAACTAATCTTGAAATAAACAGAAACAGAAATCCAAGGAATGTAAATTCTGTCAGGAATAACCGGGGTATTATGTAAAGTTTAAATACAAAATATACAAATGTTAAAAGAATGAAAAGTACTATTGCAGATTGCAGATATTCAATAAACAGAACCCTGTAGCGTTTTGTACGCGGAATTTCTGCAACTTTTATAAAGTAAAGTATCAGGAGCCAGAGAGGGAGAATCCACAAAAAATGAATTAAATAGAACCGGTCAGTAAAAAATAAACCGCCCTGACCCGAGAAATAAATAAAATATGTGCACTGGAATGCTAATGTAATCGCAAAAATATCAATTGAACCCAGAATATAATTCAGAAGATTCCACTTTTTAAGGAAGGGAATGATGTGGAGGCGATATAGGGTTACAAAGATATCCATAAGAAACTAAATTCCATATAATAAATTCCGTATTGTAATACAAAAATTTTCTGTTTTGGGAATGAGGTCATTCATACCCCGCGGAGGTCTTTATTTTCTGTGCGCAAAAACAAGTAAGTCCGTTAATTTCACTCATATCCAGAACCTTAAGACCTGCATCCTCTAAAAGTAATGAGACAGTCTTTTTTGTTAGGTTCCTGTTAGTTTTGGAGTCCATTATGTTATACATCATATTAACGAATGGAATTCTTGATGTAATGCCATTCTCTAATTGATCAGCGGTTCCGGATAACCCATGCTGAAAGGTGTTGGTATCTGAAAACAATCCAAACTGATTTTTTCTGTCAACAAAACTTCCGACAAAATAACTTTTATAAGAAATCATATGATAAACAGTATGGAGAAAATCCTTAATTTCTTTAATATGGTTAAGTTGTTTCAGATTCAAAACAGTTGTAATCTCTTTCAAATCTTCTGCATCATAATAATAATGGTGTGAAGAAGAGAGTACAATCACATTAGGATCCTTTGCAAGACCCACCCAGGTAACATAATCCATAAGACTTTGATGGCCTTCAACGGCCAGTTTTTCGAGGATAGGATTTCTTCCTGTAACATCAACCGGGTAATCACTCAGGAAAAAACTCCCATTTACACTCTGCCTTGTGTTTATTTCTGTGCCTACTGTAGTTATTCCGTTTTCCATATGATTTATTCGATTTTCCGACTTATTGTTTTAGTTCACTCGTCAGGTTGTTAATAATCCAATTTCTTTCTTTTTTAGTCTGACTCAAAATTTATTATTTGATAAAAAGTGAGATTCTTGTTGCTCTTAATATAATAACCAGTGATTTTAAAAAATGTTCAATTTTTTTTTTCAGCTGTATATTTTATTTAGTATTTTATATTGAAGAATTCCCCCTTTTTTTTAATCAATTTTTTTTCTAATACTGAGTACTTTAAATAATTTTTCAGAATAATTAGTATAAAGCAATCGTATTACAAAGGTGATTCCCTTTACATAAATAACTGTTACATAACTTTTGGAATAAGTTACATTATTCACACATTCGCCTGTACAGCATGTTGTATGTGGCTGATTTTCTGATATTGGGAAGGAGTAAGGCCGGTGACTTCCTTAAAGTGGCCGGAGAACTGAGGAATATTATTAAAGTTTAACTGATAAACAATTTCAGTTAGATTCAACCTATAATAAATAAGCAATTCTTTTGCCCGTTCAATCTTTTGTATTATAATATATTTTTCAATTGTAGTGCTCTGAACTTCCAGGAAAAGGTTAGCAAGATAAGAGTAATCGTGACCAGGTTTTTTACTCAGTTTTTCGATGATATCATTTTAAACTATCAAAAAATCTGGCTTAAATATTCGATAAACTTGTGCATATCTTCCTTGGACTTTCCAAGTTTAACCTTTAGTTTTTCGAACATCATACTCATGCTGCCAGGTTCGAATTCAAGGTCTTCATCAGTAAGATCGGAAAATTTTTGCCTGAGCCTGTCTTTTTGCTCAATCCATTTACCTTCATCAGGTGATTTTGTGGATATATTACCGGTCATTTTTGATTTATTTTAATGAAATATATGTCGCAAATGTATGATCACTATCCCACATATATATTATATAAATTTGTTGAAGTATTATATATTCCACACATTTTAGATCAATTCAATGTTTGGTTTTATTTATAGTGGACTAATGGTTGTTGATTTGCTAAATAGGATAGCATCGCACTATATTTTCCATATGATTCATTGGTTACTTCCCTTTCATCAGAATTTGACCCGCTATTCATCCATTCGGCCGTGAGCGACATCCATGTTATAGGAGTCACGCCTGCTTCAAGCATTCTCTGTACACCCGAATTATGAGCTTCAAGGGTTGTGTCGCCTGCAGCATCAATCAAACCATAAACATCAAGCCCATCTTGTATGGCATGAATAGCTGTATTGGCAAAACATGTACTAGTCCATAAACCAGCTATAACCAGCTTTTGCCGTCCGCTCTTCCTTACAGCCTGAAGTACCCTTTCATCTTCAAAAGCATCAGGAAGCGGAAGCAACCGGGTTATTACTTCCTTTCCCGGAAACAGATCTCGGAGTTCTTTTATTACCTCGCCATTTTCTTTTGTATTGATAGAGGTCATTACTATTGGGACATTAAGAATGCCCGCAGCTCTTGCAGAAGCAACAACAGCTTTTTTTATTTCTGTTCTGTCACCCGATGCTATACCATTAATAATGTTTGTCTGGTAATCTATCAAAAGAAGGATGCTGTTAAGAACTGTTACGAAATCTGTTTTTGAATTTTCCATGTCTTATTACTTTTAATTTATTAAACTAATCATTGTCTCTTCTTAACCAATTACAATGTTATTAATCAATATAAGCGCAGAGACACAAGGAACGTCACTAATAGTTCTTATTTAAACGTATAACATCTTCGTCTTATCCGACTGTAAAAGTGAAAAATCTTAAGTCTTAATATGTTATACAACTTTAGAAAAAAGTTATAAAATTCACACATTTTTCTTCGCGTCTTAAGATGTTTTGAAGGCAGCAGATTAAGCAGTTTTAATACCAGTATATCCTGACGGATTCGTTAGAAATATTAAAGAAATACAAAATAATAAACTAACCTTTTTGCAACAAGTTTTCATGTGTGAATTATGTAACGAATATTAAAAGTTATGTAACCATTAACCTAAGAAAGGTTATCATATTTGAGGTTTCAATAATACAGTTTGAATCATAAATTTTCAGATAGCAAACAAGCTGTAAAACTTATTAATAGTCAGTATGAAAAAAGTTCAGATTGCTTTAGATTTTATTACAATATATAAAAGCCATAAAAAGGGAGCATTTTATTATCCAAAGCCTAAACAGGAGAATAACTCTTTAAAGGATAAAGAGAAATTCAGGAACAGGATGAAGAAGCTTTGATCCTTAACTGCAGTTCATACCCGAACGCACTTGATGGTTTAACTAAATACTAAGGTGAATTTATGATGCTACAAGGATTTATTGTAAGAATTCTCGATACAGACTTTATCACTCACGATGTAAAGTATTTCAGGGTGGAAAGACCTGAGGGATATACATTTATTCCGGGACAGGCAACAGACGTGTCTGTCAATACGCCGGCCCTCAGAGAAGAGAAAAGACCATTTACATTTACAAGTCTGACTTCTTCACCTTACCTGGAATTTATAATAAAGAGGTATCCGCAGCACAAAGGGGTAACAGATGCCATACATCAGTTGAAAAGGAATGATGAACTGATATTGCACGAGGTTTTTGGAGAAATTAACTTCAAAAGCTCCGGAGTATTCATAGCCGGTGGGGCAGGTATTACCCCTTTCATTTCAATTTTCAGAGACCAGGGTTCGAGAGGCAAATTGATTGGTAACTCGCTGATATTTGCCAATAAGACCAAAAATGACATCATTCTTGAAAAAGAATTGAAAGAGTTATTAGGCGAAAGTTTTATTAATATTTTATCGGATGAAAAAACAACTGAATATAATTTCGGCAATATAAGTGAGGATTTTTTGAAAACTAATATTTCCGGTTTTGATAAACAATTTTACATGTGTGGTCCTCCCCCAATGATGGAAAGCGTAATCGGGTATCTGGAACATCTTGGTGTCGAGAAAAATTCAATAGTGATTGAGCCAATGTAACCGGTATTTAAATAAACAACTAATTGTCATTAAGGTAAGTTGACTCTATTAAAACCTGGAAATGTGTGAAATATGTAACTTTTTATTTAAGTTTTGTAACAATAGTTAATTTAATCATTATGAACTTTGGTTCGTATAAATTTATAGATTCCTGAATTTAATAATTAAAGATATGTCAAAGGTAAATGTAAAGACCAGAGCAACGATTAACTGGAAAGAACAGACAGAGAAACTAAAGATGAAATTTTCAACTCTGACTGATAAGGATTTGTATTTTGAACAGGGTAAAATGGGTGAAATGTTATCCAGGCTTCAATCAAAAGTTGGCAAGACCAAGCACGAGCTTTATGAGTTAATTACCAAACTTTGACAGCTTCAATATTGATTCCATTTTGAATGGATCGTTTTCTGTAAAATGACCCTGATTTTTATTTTTCTTATCAGGCCTTTAGAAAATGAATTCTCTTTTGATTAGATACAGCGTCTTATATATAGTCTTTTAAACAAGCCGACAGGAATAATTATAAATCAGAAATGATTTGTATGTGTGAATTATGTAATTAATTTAAGAAATTGTATAAGGTGTAGCAGAGGTTCGAAGAGTACCTTTATTTTTTAATTATTAATCACTTTAAAAAATTCAGAAAATGAAAAGAATGATTTTTATCGTATGCTTTATGATCATATCATTAAGTGCATCAACTGCATTTGCAGCAAAATCAGATGTTAAACGTATTTCAGATAATCTGGCAATCCCGGATAAAAAAGAAAATAAATTAACTGATGAAGAGATCAGTCGTTTAACTAAACGTGTTGAAGAAATACGCGACATGGATAAAACCAATATGACAGTCAAAGAAAAACGGGTGATGAGGAAAGAACTTAAATCGATTAAAGAGAATGTTAAGAGAAACGGAGGAGTAATTTATATTGGTGGCGGTACCCTGCTGCTAATAATTCTTATTCTTCTTCTGATTTGACGGGTGAGTTCCTGTTATTATACTTAAACTGAAAAGAAGATGTTGAAAACAACAGCATTATTAAATAATAATTCCGGATCATTTAATATCCCATTTTCTGCATTGGATATACCCACAATGATAGAAAACATGAAGCATGAGCATACCTGGAAAAAAGGAGAACTAAATTCAGTAATCCTCTTAAAAAGTCCGGTAAAGAAAGTTATGCTTACTGTTTTACATGAGGGAACAGAAGTTTTGTCTTTTCAGGCAAATGACTCAGTTACCTTTCAGGTATTGGAAGGGAAATTAATGTTGCATATCAAAGAAGAATCAATAACTCTTGGCAAGGGTGAACTTTTGACTCTGGATGAAAAAATACAGTACAGTTTTGATTCGGTTGAAGAAACAGCTTTTCTTTTAACTCTTGTTTCCGAAAACATCGAAAACAGAATGCAACAGGAATCGGCCGGTACACAGTATTAATGTACATAGTATTAATAATTAAGTTAATCTTCCCACGATGAAGACTGTAGTTAAAATTTTTACAATCGTCTTTTTGTCGCTAACTATTTCCCTTATCAATCAAAAGGTGGTATCGGCACAACAGGGATATGTAAGTTTTCAGGTTTTTTATGATCAGCTAAGTCCCTATGGCCAATGGGTCAATAACCAGGATTATGGTTACATCTGGATTCCGGATGTCGGTTCTGATTTCGCTCCGTATTCTACAGAAGGACATTGGGTAATGACGGATTATGGCTGGACCTGGGTATCAGATTATGACTGGGGCTGGGCTCCTTTTCATTATGGGCGCTGGGATTATGATAATTATTATGGCTGGTTCTGGGTACCTGATAATGAATGGGGTCCGTCATGGGTAACATGGAGACGGGGTAATGGTTATTACGGTTGGGCTCCGATGAGACCGGGAATCAGCGTAAGCATGAGTTTCGGAGGTGGTTACAACGATGCAGACCGGTGGAACTTTGTTCGGGACAGGGATTTTGACAGACGCAACCTGGGCAGGTATTATGTTAACAGAAGAGATAATGATTTTATAATCAGAAGTTCCACAGTAATAAATAACACATACGTAGATAATAGCCGGAATGTCACTTACATTTCAGGACCACGAAGCAATGATATTCAGATCGCTACAGGTAGAAGGATAAGTAGCGTTGCTATCCGTGATAACGACAGACCCGGACAGAGGCTTAGCAATAATCAGTTACAGCTTTACCGTCCTAAAGTGGAACGCAGTAATGATTCACGACAAGGACCGGCTCCGGCAAGGATAATGGACGCTAAGGATGTTCGTCCGCCAGCTGAAAGAAATGCTTCTAATAGCCGGCGAAATAATGTTAAACAATCTCAACCTGTTCAAAGTCAGCAACAGCAACAAATGCAACGCCGGGAACAGGATCCGCAGCAGAAGAAGAATATAGAGGTTCAACAGCAACAGCAGCAACAGCAAAATGTTGAACAAAGACAGCAGCAACAGAAGAATGCAGAACAACAGCAACAGCAGCAGAAAAACGTTGAACAACAGCAGCAGAACCAGAAACAACAAACTGATACCCGGAGACAGGTTCAGCAACAGGGACAATCAGTTCAGCAAAAAGATCAACAGAATCAGCAGGTTAAATCAACACCGGCCCGTACCAGAAGGCTGGAAAGACAACAGAATAAAGCTAACAATCCTGAGAAGATTAAAAAGAAAGACGAGGGTAATAAGCAGAACTAAGATAAACATTAACAGGAATTTAGTTAATCAGGCCGGCCATTTTGACCGGCTCTTTTTTCAAACCACCATTAGCATAAATTAACGCGTTTGAACCTCTTAAAGCGTAATGGATTAAAAGGTAAGCCTGTAACAACAAGAAGATATGATGCTTATGAAGAATTAAATGTGGGAATTATGTAATTCTTAGGTAAAATTATATAACATCTGTTTTTATCATTTACTGTAATTTTATCCAGGTCGATTTCCTCTTTCGTGTGAGGTATGAACTTAAATCATTAGCTATGAAAATAAATTGGGATAAAAAGAAGGATAAAATAAGACAAAAATTTATTGGGATTACCAATAGAGATTTGGATTATAGGGTAGGAAAAGAATATAAGATGCTTGAAAGACTGAAAGAAAAGCTTGGAAAAACCGAAGAAGAAATACTCAATATCATAATTGAGTCGTAATTTACATTGAGTTGAAAAAACTGAGGTCCGATAAGCTGAACCTCAATAACTTCTTTTAACTTTGGTTATTCATGAACCGGAGTTGCGAAAACCAATTGATTTTTGAAATATTTAAAATTTAAAAAGCCTTTATTGCATAGAAGGCTATTTCCGCTCACTTGCCTGATGACCATCTGGCCTGCATTACAGGCTTCATCACAAGAGTATTTTCAGCAGAAGGTAAATTATGAGATTCATGTTACTCTTAATGATAAGCTACATGAATTAAATGCATATGAAACAATCGGGTATATCAATAATTCACCCGATACCCTGAAATTTCTATACTTTCATCTCTGGCCTAATGCCTATTCGGGTAATAATACGGATTTAGCTAAACAGCTATTCACATGGAAAGGTAAAGCAAAATTATTCAATGATTTTCAACTCAGAGGGTATATTGATTCTCTGGACTTTAAGGTAGCTGACAGGAGGGTTCTATGGAACCTGCTGCCCGGCCAGCCTGACATTTGTAAGATCATACTTACTGAAAACCTAAACCCTGGCGACTCAATAAAAATATCAACTCCTTTTCATGTAAAAATACCAAAAGGAGTTACTTCCCGTCTTGGTCATATCGGGGAATCATATCAGATTTCGCAATGGTATCCAAAACCGGCAGTATACGACAGGTCAGGATGGCACCAGATGCCATATCTTGATCAGGGGGAGTTTTATTCAGAATTTGGAAGTTATAATGTTGGCATTACACTTCCGGCAAATTATATTGTTGGAGCCACAGGAGACCTGGAGAATATAGGCGAAATTGAAATGCTGGATAAACTCGCTGCTGATACTTCATGGAAAATTACTCTCGGTTATTCAAATAATTATTTCCCGGTTTCTTCACATAAGATGAAAACATTAAATTATTCGGGTAACAATATTCATGACTTTGCCTGGTTTGCGGATAAACGATTCCACGTTATGAAAGGAAAATTAAAACTTCCTGATTCCGGAAGGGAAATCACAATATGGACAATGTTTACAAACGAACAGGCCGGACTATGGAACGATGCCTTGCAATATGTGAAAGGTGCCATTGAGCTTTTTTCCGGATGGATAGGGGACTATCCATATAATACATTTACTGCAGTTCAAAGTGCCTTGACGGCAGGAGACGGGATGGAGTACCCCGGCATAACAATTGTTGGCCATGTTGATGATGCCTACAATCTTGATGAGGTTATTGCTCATGAAATTTGCCATAGTTGGTTTTATAGTTCACTTGGATCCGATGAACGCCGTTATCCATATATGGATGAATCCATTACCAGCTCTTATGAGATGAGATATATGAAAGAGAGATATCCGGGAAAGAAGCTCTGGGAAGTTTATTTTAAAAACCAGAAACTGGCAAAGCTGTTCCATATCGATAACATACCTGTAGAACGAATGCCGGAACTTGAATGGCTTATTCAGGCAAGAAGTAACCTGGAGCAGCCAATTAATCTGCCTGCACCCGACTATAGTGTTTTGAATTATACAGATATCATTTATAATAAAGCTGCACTTGGTTTCAATTACATGAGAGCCTACCTCTCGGATTCTGTTTTTGATTCAATAATGCACGATTATTATTCCAGATGGAAATCAAAACATCCTCAGCCTGAGGATCTTAAAAATATATTTGAATCCCATACCGATAAAAAATTATCATGGTTCTTTAATGATTTTCTGAATACGGTAAAACGAATTGATTACAAAGTAGTGCGGCTTGAAAACCACCGGCTGCTGGTAAAAAACAGGGGTGAACTGGCTTCACCCCTGGTAATATCAGGGATAAGAGGCGATTCGATAAAATTTGAAAAATGGGAGACGGGTTTTATGGGTTCCAGATGGATAGATATTCCTTTTGGAGAATATTCTGAGATAATAATCGACCGGGAGCATGTAATGCCGGAACTGTTCCGGCTCAATAATAACATCCATACCTCAGGTATTTTCCGAAAATCGGATCCGTTGAAGTTATATCTCCTTAATACCGTGGAAGATCCTGACAAAAGATCTCTGATATGGTTTCCTGCTGTTAACTGGACAAAAGAGGATGGGTTTATGTTAGGTATAAATCTTTATAACAAGCTGCAATTGCCCAAGTCTATTGAATATAACCTTACCCCATTCTATAAAGTTAAGGATACAGACATTGCCGGAGAGGGAAAGGTTTCGTACAACATTACGCCCTATGATAATTTTATCAGGATGGCAGCAATCTCTATCGAAGGAACTCAATATGGCACACCGGGAATTCAAAATTATATCAGGGCAAAGCTTGGGTTAGACCTGTATTTCCGAAATATCAAAATCAATAATTCTTTAAGCCAGAAAGTATTTGGTTATTATATTGTAGCATCGGACCTTTTTCAGATTGAACTCCATTCAGAATTAAAAAGTAAGTATTATAGTCAGTTTGGATATCAACTGGAAAAGACCGGACCGATCAATCCATTTAGTCTGCGGGCTTCTATTGAATCTGGTAATTCGTATCAGAAGGCTGCAGTTGAGTTCAATTATAAAATTAGTTATTACGGGGAAAAAAGTGGTTTGGATATGAGGATCTTTACAGGAACAATGCTGAAGGAAAGTAATGAAGTACCGTTTTATGATTTTTCTCCCTCAGGAAGAAGTGGCCGGGAACAATACCTCTTCGATGGCAATTATTTTGACCGTTTCAGCGTATTTCCGAAAACATTCTGGTCGAGGCAGATGACTTTATCGGAAGGAGGGCTGGTATCCCCGGTTAATGATAGCCTTGGGTACAGCCACTACATGGTTTCATTTTCATTCACAAGTAATTTTCCGGGAAACGCCGGAAGGATCCCGATCAAGCCGTTTGTAAATATCCTGTTAAATGATCATGGTACGGGTAATGGTCATAATTCCCCCATTTTTTATGAAGCTGGTTTTAAGGCCGGTTTTTGGAATGTATTCGAAATCTATGTCCCTTTAATAGTTTCCTCAAACATCGGATCAATCAGGGGTACTGTAAAGGACAGGATACGATTTGTTCTTAACCTCAATTCCTTTAACAGTTTAAAATTGAGCTCCGGGCTGTAAAACCTTAATATTGACCACCTCCCTTCCCGGATCAGAATGTGTGAATCATACAACTCTGTTACATTATTATGTAATAATGCTGCGTGACCTTGTCAGTATCTTTACACTTTGGAATTTATTAATAGAGCTGATTAATACGTATTAATGGAAGAGAAATTAAAGATTCTATTCATTGAAGAAAGTATTTCTGATGCTGAAATTACCTGGCATCAGATAGAAAGTGATAAAATTCAATTTATAAGGAAGCTTGTAAAGATGAAAGTTGATTATATTGAAGCATTAGGCACCTTTAACCCCGATATTATTATTTCAGGTTATTCGCTTCCTGAATATAATGGAATGGATGCTCTGAATATCAGGAATGATATTGCTCCTTCAGTACCTTTTATTCTGGTTACTGCTTCAATAAATGAAAGAGTTGCTGTTGATTGCATGAAAGCAGGTGCTGATGACTATATTATAAAAAAGAATCTATCCAGATTGGGTGAAGCAATTAAATCTGCAATAAAGAAGCGAGGATTAATTCTGCAAAAGGATATTGCAGAAAAAATGATGAGGGAGAGTGAAGAGAACTACAGGTTGATGATTGATCTTTCACCTGATGCAATTATTGTGTACTCCCGGGAGGGAATTCTGTATGCAAATCCCACAGCATTAAGATTTCTCGGGGTTGATTCCCTGGAGAGGATTAAGAATCTTGACATAATTTCTTTCGTTCATGCCGATTATAAGGAAACTGCCCGTAACAGAATAAAAAAAATTATTAAAACCGGGAAGCCGCTTGATTATGTTGAGGAGAAGTTTATTAATCTTAATAACGATATTTTTGATGTTGAGGTTATCGGATTCCCTGTTAAATATATGGGAAAACCTGCTGTTCAGACTATTATCAGAGATATCACGGAAAGAAAACTTGTTGAAATTGAATTAATTAAAGCCAAAGAAAAAGCTGAGGAAAACGATCGGCTCAAAACAGCATTTCTGCATAATATTTCTCACGAGATTCGTACTCCGATGAATGCTATAGTTGGTTTTTCAGCCATTTTAAATGAACCGGATCTGTCTCAGGAAACCCAGCGTTCCTATATTGATATTATTACACAGAGCAGTGATCAGTTACTTGCCATAGTTAATGATATTGTTGAAATATCCAATATTGAAGTTGGTACATTGAAATCAAATCTGGATGAGATTAACCTGAATGCACAGCTTAATATCCTCTTTAAACAATTCAATCTGAAAGCTGCGGAACAAGAGATTGAATTCAGGCTTGAAACTTCACTTTCTTTTAATGCTGCTGACATACACACAGATAGTTCAAAATTGACTCAAATTCTATCAAATCTTTTGAGCAATGCATTTAAATTTACTGAGCATGGACATATTGAATTCGGGTACAAACTGATAAACGAAAACATTGAATTTTTTGTGTCAGATACGGGCATTGGAATATCTGAACATCAGTATTCAAAGATTTTTGACCGCTTTTACCAGGTAGAGAACTCAACATCGAGACAGTATGAAGGTACTGGTCTTGGGCTTACCATATCCAGGGCATATGTGGAATTTTTGGGTGGTAAGATCTGGCTGACATCTCAAACACAAAAAGGTACCACTTTCTATTTTACAATTCCTTATAACCCGTCAAATCGCCAAATCAATCTGGAAATGAAAATTATTAGGAATGAAACGGGAATAATTACCACCAAGAAATCAGTTCTGATTGCTGAAGATGATGATAATAATTTTTATCTGATGAAGGAATTATTATCAGATCTTAATATTAAGATAATCAGGGCTTCAAACGGCATTGAAGCTGTAGATGCATTTGAATCAGGACAAATAATTGATCTTGTTCTTATGGACGTTAAAATGCCTTTTATGGATGGATATGAAGCAACCAGACAAATACTGAAGAAAAGGCCTCATATGAAGATCATTGCGCAGACAGCGTATGCAGATGATGGCGCAGAGGCTCTAAGATCCGGATGTTCGGGATTTATTTCCAAACCATTTGTTAAAAACAAGTTTGTATCTATAGTTAAAGAAAACCTGTAGACATTGCTTTTTTAAACAGCAAAAGGTCATTAACCTGAGTTCAAAGTAAAAAGAACAGCATTAATTTAATAAAATAATGAAAAAGCAACCCAGGTCAGAAATTACAAATGCTGATCCTGAAAATTTAAAATTGAAGAGAACCACTGTTAATGCAGCAGGTAAAATTCCCATAGTCGGTATTGGTGCATCAGCAGGTGGATTGGAGGCATTGGAACAGTTCTTTGCAAAAATGCCGGTGAACAGCGGAATGGCATTTGTTGTTATTCAACACCTCGATCCAAATCATAAGGGCATTATGACTGAACTGCTTCAACGTGTTACAGGAATGAAAGTGCAAACGGTAACCGACAGATTGAAAATCAAACCAAACTGTGTGTATGTAATACCTGCAAACAAAAGTATGTCAGTTCTTAATGGCTCTCTTCATTTGTTTGTGCCAGTTGAAACACGTGGTTTGCGGTTACCAATAGATTTCTTTTTCCGTTCACTGGCTGACGACCTTGGTGCAAAGAGTATCGGGATTATCCTTTCCGGAATGGGTTCTGATGGAACTTTAGGATTGACGGCTATAAAAGAAAAAGAAGGAACAGTAATGGTACAGGATCCAACTTCTGCAAAGTTCGATAGTATGCCCAGGTCTGCCATCGATAATGTACTTATTGATATTGTTGCACCTGCAGATGAACTTCCGGCAAAACTGATGGCTATTAGTAAGCAGAATCTGCCCTTAAGTAATAAACTGGTATTGGAGAAAGATGTAAGTTCACTCGAAAAAATAGTAATCCTATTACGAACAAAAACCGGTAACGACTTCTCGCAATATAAAAAAAACACCGTGTATCGGCGTATTGAACGGCGCATGGGTATTCACCAAATCAATAAGATAGGATCATATGTCCGTTATTTACAGGATAATTCTAATGAGATAGATATACTTTTCAAAGAGCTATTGATCGGTGTCACAAGTTTCTTCCGCGATACATTGCTGTGGGAGGAAATAAAGGAAAAAATAATGCCGTCACTGATTGAGAAATTGCCGCAGAAATATATTCTCAGGGTTTGGATACCAGGTTGTTCTACAGGAGAAGAGGCATTCTCACTGGCAATGGTTTTTAAGGAAGCTATGGAAAAGGCGAACCATGGCAAGAATATATTGTTGCAGGCATTCGCCACAGATATTGACAACACTGCAATTGAAAAAGCCAGAAAAGCCATTTATCCCCGAAGTATTGTTGCTGATGTATCTCCGGATCGTCTGAGTAGATTTTTTACTAAAGTTAACGATCAGTATCGTGTGAATAAAGAGATACGCGACATGGTTGTATTTGCCCCTCAAAATGTGATTAAAGATCCTCCTTTCACCAAACTTGATATTATCTCCTGCCGTAACCTGTTGATATATTTGGATGCCGGACTGCAGAAAAAACTTCTGACCCTTTTCCATTACAGCCTTAATCCGGGGGGAATATTGTTACTGGGCAGTGCTGAAACCAATGGAACTCAAAATGAATTGGTTTCCGTTATTAACTCAAAATTAAGAATCTATCGTAGTTTGGGATCATCCAAAACAGAGGAATTATATGACTTTCCAAGTTCGTTCTCCCGCTATAAATTGGGAAAAGTTGAAGATCAAACACCTGCGAATATTCCTAATAATATCCAATTTTTTACTGACCAGTTGCTTTTGCAGCAATTTTCACCTTCCAGTGTTCTGGTAACAAATCTGGGAGATATACTCTATATAACAGGAAGTACCGGAAAATATCTTGAGCCGGCTGCAGGCAAAGCAAATATGAACATTTTTGCCATGGCAAGGGAAGGATTGAGCGATGAGTTGCCTTTAGTCTTCCATAAAGCAACTAAGAGTTATGATAAGGTGGTATTACACAATCTGAAAATGGGATCAAATAATGAAGTCAGATATGCAGATGTTACAATTCAGCAAATTGAAAAGCCACCTCAACTGAAAGGGAGGATACTGATAGTTTTTGCTGATGTACCAATTGTGAACCATGTATCTACGGAGTTAAAAACCGGGAAAGGTTTAAAAAGAACATTTCATTCCGAATTGGAGCTTGACCTGCAGCATAAGAAGGAAGACCTTCAGAGTCTCCGTGAAGAGATGCAGACTTCCCAGGAAGAATTGAAGTCTACCAATGAGGAGCTACAATCAACCAATGAAGAACTGCAATCAACCAACGAAGAGCTCACAACGTCCAAGGAAGAGATGCAGAGTCTTAATGAAGAATTACATACAGTGAATATTGAATTGCAAAATAGAATTGAGGATTCTGTTAGATTGAGCAATGATATGAGTAACCTGCTTGGTAGTATCGAAATAGCGACCCTGTTTCTCGATAAAAATCTAAAGATCCGTCAGTTCACTCATCAGGCAACTAAAATTTTCAAATTAAGACAAAGTGATGTCGGCAGGTTGTTTACTGATCAGGTTACTGATCTGGACTATCCCGATTTGTACAGGGACGCCAGTGAAGTATTACATACTCTTATAATTCTTGAGAAAGCCGTTGAAACCCATGATGGAAGATGGTTTAGTATACGTATTATGCCTTACCGGACAAATGATGATAAGATTGATGGGCTGGTTATCACCTTTATAGATATTACCAGATCAAAACAGCAGGAAATGATCCTGCGAGAGTCGCAATTGACGCTTAAATCATTCATTTCTGTAGTGCCTGGCGTAATAATAGGCTTATCATCCGAGGGAATAATAATCGAGTATAACCCGGAAGCCGAAAAACTTTTTGGGCATAAACTAAACGATGTAATAGGTAAAAATTATGTTGACCTGTTCATCCCGGAACCATCACGTAAACAAGTATTGGCTGATATGACAAAATTGCTCAATGGAAAATTGCCAAACAGGTATAAAAACATTGTTAGAGCAGTAAATGGAGATACCCTCCAGATTGAATGGTCAGCACATAAACTTTTAGATGACAAAGGAGTGCTTATGGGAACAATAAATATTGGAATCAATATTACAAAGCCATGACAAAAGAGATTAAGAATTTGCGCGAAAACTTTTCCATCCGGCGTAAAGCTGAAAAACAAATGATAAAGAAGGAAACTGTAAAAAAGACATTAGGAAGAGAAACCGCCAATATTAAACTTGTTCATGAACTTGAGGTGCATCAGATTGAACTTGAGGTGCAGTATGAGGAGTTGGTGCTGGCGGAAGCAAAAGCCGAAATGGCTACAAAAAAATTCACAGAACTGTATGAATTTGCACCAGTAGGTTACTTCATTCTTGACAGTAATTGTACAATCTGCGAGCTAAACCTGAGTGCAGCCAATACACTTGGAAAGGGACGATCGGTACTGGTTAACAAAACCTTCCGGCTTTTTGTAACAAATGAAACACTTCATGTCTTCAATGATTTCTTCAGGGATGTATTTCTAACCCGTTCAAAACAGACTTGCGAAGTCGGACTGATACAATATGGAGAAAAAGCTATCTTTATTCATGTTGATGGGATCATTTCCGAGGACACCGGCAAATGTCTGTTAACAACAATTGATATCACCGACCGTAAGCAGGCAGATGAAAAGCTGCAAAATTCTGAGACCCGTTATCGCCGGCTTTTTGAATCTGCCAAAGATGGCATCCTGATACTTGATGCCAATGACGGGAAAATTATTGATGTTAATCCTTTTCTGATCGAAATGCTGGGCTATACATATGAAGAGTTTTTAGGGAAAGAACTCTGGGAAATCGGAATTTTCAAAAACATTGACGATTCAAAAGCCGCTTTTGTTGAATTGCAGAATAAAGGTTATATACGTTTTGATGATATGCCACTGGTATCAAAAAACGGAAGACCAATTGATGTTGAGTATGTCAGTAGTGTTTATTATGTTGACAAGGCAAAAGTCATTCAGTGCAATTTACGCAACATGACAGACCGTAAAAGAGCTGAAGAGGCTCTGGTCGAGAGTGAAAAAAGGTTGCTCGAGCTTAATAACACTAAGGATAAATTTTTCTCAATCATTGCCCATGACCTTAAAAGCCCCTTCAATAGTATTATCGGCTTGAGTGATCTTCTGTCAGAAAAAGTACACAGAAAAGATTATAATGAGATAGAGGAATATGCATGCATAATAAAGGATTCCTCATGGAGGGCAATGGATTTGCTTAAGAACCTGATTGAATGGTCACAGTTACAGACCGGAAGAATGGAATTTAACCGGAAACAAATTGATATCATTCCACTTATTATTGAAGCAAAGGATTTACTGAAAGACTCAGCACTTCAAAAATCTATAATCATCTCTTTAGAAGTCCCTGAAAGTTTTATGATTATTGCAGATAAACCTATGATTAGTACAGTATTAAGAAATCTTCTTTCGAATGCTATTAAATTTACAAAACAGGGTGGTAAGATTATATTATCTTCTGAAAAAAGGGAAAATGAATTGTTTGTAAAAGTGACAGACAATGGTGTTGGCATAAAAAAAGAGATCATAAATAAAATATTTTTGATTGAAGGTGGTATCTCGACACCCGGAACACAGGATGAGCAGGGTACAGGACTCGGACTTATCCTGTGTAAGGATTTCATTTTAAAGCATGGCGGCAAAATCTGGGTAGAAAGCGAAGTAGGTTGTGGTAGCAAATTTATTTTTACCTTGCCGGTCTAAATATTATTATCCCTTATATGCACCATACAGAAAATATGCTTGCATCTATACGCACTTCGATGAAAGCAGAAAGCATAGATGCATTTATTATCCCAAATTCCGATCCCCATCTTGGTGAATATGTTCCAAATCACTGGCGTATAATTGCCTGGCTGACCGGATTTACAGGATCTGCCGCTACGGTTATTATAACTGATTCATTTGCAGGCTTATGGACCGATTCCAGGTATTATGTTCAGGCTCAGAACCAGCTTGTTGGTTCAGGTATTGGCCTTGTGAAACCAGTTCTGCCTGATAATAAGGACTATATGGAATGGATTATTGATAACCTTAAGTCAGGAAGCAAAATTGCCCTTGACGGACGCACATTCTCAATAGGAAGTTTAAGAAAACTCAAAATGTTATCAGAAGGGAAAGATATTTCCATAAACATTGAAAATGATCTGATTTCCGAATTGTGGACAGACCGTCCTTCAGTTGAAGGCTCTCCTGCTTTTGATCATCTTTTTGCTTTTTGCGGAAAAGAACGTGCAACAAAGATTAGTGAGGTGCGTGTTGAGATGAAGCGGATGAAGGTGAATTTTAACCTTCTGACCTCTGCAGATGATATAATGTGGTTGCTGAATATCAGGGGGAATGATTTTAAATATAGTCCGCTGCTGATTTCATTCGCAATAGTTGGTGAAGAACAGATCCTGTTATTTGCTGACGAAAATAAAATCCCAGTGAAAATAGCCCGCGAATTTGATAAACTGGATATTGTGATACTCCCTTATGAAGAAACTGCCGGAATGTTATCAACATTGTCAGCTGAATCAGCAATTCTTATTACCCCGGGAACAACCTCTGCCGCTTTATTTAGTTCAATCCCCGCCGGAATGAAAATTATTGAAGATGTAAGTATTCCTGCCCGTCTAAAGGCAGTCAAGAATAAGGTTGAGATTGAAAACATCGGAAAAGTGATGGTTAAAGATGGTGTGGCGCTCACTAAGTTTTTTTTCTGGATAGAACAGAATTTGGATGAAGTGCCTATGTCAGAACTATCACTTACTGAAATGCTGAACCACCTAAGATCTGAACAGGAAAACTTTCTCGTACCAAGTTTTTCAACAATCGCGGCATATAATGAACATGGTGCAATGCCTCATTACTCAGCAACTTCTGAAACTGATTCTGTCATTGGTCAGGATGGGATACTTCTCGTTGATTCCGGTGGCCAGTATCTCGATGGAACAACTGATATTACCCGGACAATTTCTTTGGGAAAACCAACTGCCGGGCAGAAGAAGGACTTTACCCTTGTGCTGAAGGGTATGATCGGTCTTGCATCCGCTAAATTTCCGTCAGGAACCAGAGGTTCACAGCTGGACATTAGTGCGCGAAAAGCCTTGTGGGAGCAGGGTCTGAATTATGGTCATGGAACAGGCCATGGCGTAGGGTTCTGTCTTAATGTTCATGAAGGCCCGCAGAGTATTAGTCCTGGTACAGGCAACGACTCAAAAACTTTCATCGAACCAGGGATGCTCATTTCTGATGAACCGGCAATATACAGGGAAGGTGAATACGGTATCAGAATTGAAAACCTTATCATCTGTTACAAAGACGAAGAAACTGATTTCGGAAGATTTCTGAAATTTGATACTGTATCGCTTTGTTATATCGATAAATCACTTATTGATACCTCTTTACTTGATCAGAAGGAAACAGACTGGCTCAATTCATATCATTCCGGGGTTTACGATAAACTCAGTCCTTATCTTACATCTGAAGAAAAGAAATGGCTAAAGGTCAAAACAGACATGCTCTAATGAACTAATAATGAAGAACAACTGAATGGCGAATGAAGAGTTGTAAAAACTTCTGCATTCTGATTTCGAATGTTCTTACTTCATCACATCTTCCATAAGTACGATATTCATTACTGGAAATTCAGTGATTCTCAGTCTTGCACATCCGTAAGGGATCAGAGATATTATTTCCGGATCTCCCTCTGGTTTCACAGGGCTGAGCGGAGGAATGTCGGCTGAGTTGTCTTTCATAACCCACTCCGGAATTTTGATACCTCTTGCCGTTATTACAACCGGAGCTTCCAGGGTTGTATGAACATATTTCCCCGAATCGGCAATCCATACCATATCCCCTTTATCAGAAAATGGGTATTTCCCGATTGGATTTACTTTTATATTCAATCCCCTCATTATATTTTTACTATCAATCAGAAGTCCGTAGTTCCACGCGCTTTTCGGGGTTATTTCCCAATCTACACTTCCTTTGTATCCAAAATTGTCATCCTTTATCTTTATACTTTTGTACTCCTTATCAATCCTTAAAGAAAAGTAAAGTGGTCCGCGTAAAACGGATAGCGAATTGTTGTATCTCTTTTCAACGCGTATCTGCATAGGTAATCCTATAACGATCTGATCTCCGTTTTTCCATTTTTCATTAATTCTGTATTCTGAAACACTTTTGACAATAACAGTCTTATTCTTGAATTTTATTGTAACAGAATCGGCCCAACCTGGTATTCTCAGGTCAACCGGAAACCTTACAGAAGCGTTACTGCTTATTGTAAGTTTCACTGATCCGTTAAAAGGATAATCTGTCTCCTCTGTTACAGTCACCTCTTTACCTTTACCCACTTTTGCTTTAACTACTGATGGCCCGTAAGTAACAACTGCAAGACCATTATCGTTAGTTGCCATCCACATACTTTCAACAAATTTAGGCCAGCCCTGATGCATGTTAGCAAGGCAGCAGCCAAAGTTTGGACTGAACCCGTAAATATTAGAATTTTCGAAGTTGGTGCTCCAGTTTCTTTTGGCCGATGAAACAAGGACCTGGTTTGACTGTTGGTCATATTGATGTGCCCATATATCAGGAGTTGTTGTTCCGGGTAATGAATTAAAAGCAAGAAGCTCCAGCCTGTCAGCCAGAGCATTATTTCCGAAGATGGCATAAAGCTCTTCAAGAGAGAACATATATTCAACCACTGAGCAAAGTTCAGCGCCACGATCCGGACTCTTTCCTGAAAGATGTTCATCGCCTGAAAACCGGCCTCCTGTCTGACCATGATTTAGATCGTATTTTTTTATTCCTGAGAAAACTGCCTTTTTAAATCTTTCATCACTTGATTGCTGATACCATAGTCCCGGATATTTTATAGCCATTGCATTATTGACAACATGGGCTGTCAGGCCATCAGGGCCCCAGTTGAGTGGAATTTTCTTGTCAGATGAAGCTGCTGAATCCCATGGGAACTTTTCATAATAGGTTGTCCAGTCAGAGCTGTTATTCTGGATTGATTTAATTGTTTCCAGTATCCATGGTTCACCTGTCTGTCGGTACAGCCAGTAACCCGTCACAGCATTTTCCATTGCCCGTACTCCGCGCCATTCTTTATCGGGCCAGTCAGGTGGGGTATCGTGAAGATACCTGAAATATTTTGTCAGGACATCAAGCGCCCTCTTATCGCCACTACCCTCGTAGTATTGCATAAGCACCTTATTTGCAACCGACAATGGCCAGCGATCATGATTTTTTGTTGGTCCGTACCAGCCAGAGTCAATGCTGCTTGCAAGGATTGGTTCAATCCATGTTTTTACCTTGGCAATAAGACGTGGATCGTCCAGAATATATGCCAGTGGAACAAGGCCATCAAGGTAATATGGACCTCTCTCCCAGGCTTCACCGTTACCACCTCTCCATGAAGAATTGACAAGATCGGGCCAGTAGTCATCGATATTTCCGGTAAGACCTGCCGCCTGAGCTTCAAGCTGTGACTTTAACCATCCCAGAGGCTTCACGGCACCCAGAGGAAGCTTTATGTAAGCATTTTTAAGCAATGGAGCCCGGTTGCTTTTATAGTTGGTATTCACCTCATTGGAGGAGCAACCGGAGAACAGAAGTGCTATTGAGAGGAGAATGTGGAATAGGTATTTTTTCATATTAATAATAATTATTCGGTTTTAAGTGAGTTTGACGGATTCATCGGCTACATAAATTATGAGAAATAAAGCGCTGGTTATACCCAGGGTAAGTCCGATTATGTTCAGAATATTGTATCCCAAATGTTTCAGAATGTGTCTGATTGCTGTTTTAAGAAGGTTTTTAAACATGGATGGATAATTCGGTTAGCTTTGATAATGCAATAAAATTATATTAAAATATGAATAGTTTGTTCATTTATTATAACATTAACAGGGCATTAACAATTTACAGCGCAGGTCTCGTTATTTCTCTTCGAACACCCTGACCTGATCAAACCATGCTACTCCCTGTCCCGGCATTTTCATAATAAGATTGGTTTTAAACAATGCTGATGTATCGATGGGAATTGTTACAAATGTCATATATTGCCTCCATTCTTTATCAGGAATAAACCTGGCATTCCCAAATCCGCCGAACAAAATTTCAACATACTGTGGCATCTGTTTTTTACTGTTTATACGCGCATTGTCAACCTCGGGTAACATAAAAAAGCGCTGTTCCGGATCAGATTTTGCCCACATAGATATTGTATACGTGGCACCGGCTTTTACCTTGAATGGGAATAGCCTTATTGTCACACTCTTATCATTTTCAGGAGTTACAATTCTTAACGAATGATTACCCTCGTAATGTTCCCTTGAATCAGTAAAATATGTTGCTCCCATATCGCCGCCGGGGCGGGCATAGCAGGCCGAAGGTATACCGGGACTGGAAAGATCTTCAAATCCGGGATCTCTGATAAGATTGACATTGGATACATTTAATTCATTCTTTTCCGGTTTGATATTTATAAGGTAAACCTGCGACCCGTATGATGCGAGCTGATCTGTAAGTACACCG
This sequence comes from Bacteroidales bacterium, assembly GCA_025358455.1. Taxonomy (GTDB): domain Bacteria; phylum Bacteroidota; class Bacteroidia; order Bacteroidales; family VadinHA17; genus LD21. Next base: position 27,336 of record JANYJP010000093.1, on the reverse strand, counting down.
CCGTTAACGGAAACAAAGCGGTTTTCGAATAGTGATCTGGCTTTTGTGTTGTTAACTCCCTTAATCCTTATAGTTGCACTTACAGGCTCATTTATTTTGTTTACAGCCATTACTACCAGTTGTCCATCGTGGAGTTTTGAGGTGACGATAACATTATTTGAGTATGATTGTACCTGCATTGTTTCTTCATCAGACAAAAGCCATGGAGTGAGTTCAGCAACCTCCATAGCAATTCTTCCGCATTCGCCCCATGTTGCTGCAGATTTAGGGAAAAAGTTAAGACCCTGACGTACAAAGTATTGAATACCGGTTGCGCCTTTTATAATTGATTGCCAGGTCATTGATCTTATTTCCTGGATGGTAGGTTCACGAGCCCAGAGTTCACCACCCCCGAAAGCCTGAGGAACTATCCAGACAGGTCGTTTTCCTTTGAATTCTTCCTTAAGTTGTCCGGCAACATCTCCGACCATCGATATCGGAAGATCAGGCAGCGGATATGGGTCGGCCATCACAATGTCGGTTGCATTTATATAATTTTTTGAAGTGATAAATGGCGCCATAAATACAATAGAAACCGGATGCCATGGATCATTCTCTTTTACGACTTTATATATTTCTTCAAGAGTTTGAGGGGAAATATTATTGCCTGTGGGTTCATCTGAAATATACCAGCCCAGCAACGCGGGATGGTCTCTGAAAGTACTGATTTCCGCAATCAGTCGTTTCCTCTTCTCTTCATCACTCAGTCCTTCAATTTTTGATCCGACTCCACCACCCCCTGATACCGATAAAAGGTTGTAATGCACTTTCATACCGAGTTTTGCGCATCGGTCCATATATGCTTTTCTTTCAGTTAATGTTTCTGGTGCGATTTTCTGGTATGGTGATATCATGTTAAACCCTTTTACAGCCTCTTCTTCAGGCAGGGTTGGAGAAACCGGTGAATAGCAATAGAATCCGAACGGAAAGAATTGTCTCCGGTTAACGATCAGCCCTCCGGTCATCCTGTCAGTTTTTACCTCATTTGGCTTATATGAAAGTACACTAAGGTTGGTCGTTGCCAGGTAAGTTATTCCAGGAGAGACTGTTGCACTTATGAGTGCAGATACTTTATAAGTGGCAGGAGACAGATTCAAAGCCAAGTGTAATCTGACAATATTTTTGACTGACCTTCCGTTCCATAAGGCAACAGTATTCCCTTTAATGTTTACACTTACTGATAAATTGATCTGAGAAAAAGAAGGTGGTACATGAAGTAATAATTCACCTTCTTTTTCATAAGTATAAAAACTAAGTCTTGAATTCATTAAAAATGAGGTACTGTCAATTTTCTGGTTATAAGCCCTGGTACTGATTAAAAGTGCAAAAATCAGAATGACAGCTGTTATCAGATTTTTTTTCATGATTCTTATCGTCAGATTAATTGCCGGTTTAAAAATAAGTACTTTTAGTTGTAATTTTTACTATTCGGGAATCAACCTTTTTAAAGTTTTTATATAAAAGAATAGAATATTTAAAGATTCCACTGTCTGATAGTTTTTCTGAAGAAGTAAACTATTACGTAAATTAATGAATTACTGACAAATAAATTACCCTGACAGTCTGAAAGATAACAAATTCATCCCTCCGGTTTATATTACGGATATTCAGATATTCAATAAACCCGTTGTTTATGCAACACAGGGCGCACAGTTCCCGACATCTTAAAAAGTTTTAGCTATGCTTTCTCTTTGATCATAATTATTTATATACATTTGAAATGATAAATTTCACTGGATGATCAGATCTTTCTCACTAAAAATATTTTATCTCCTTTTCTTAATATTAACATCCATACCCGGTGTTAATGCTCAGTCAAAACGTCTTCAGTTTACACAATTAACCTCTGATAATGGTCTTTCATCTTCTATAATATCAGTTATTATTCAGGATCATAAAGGATTGATGTGGATAGGGACACCAAATGGGCTGAACAGATATGATGGCTTTAATTTTGTTGTCTACAAAAACATACCCGGAGATTATACAAGTCTGGCTGACAATGTAATAAAAACACTATTCGAGGATCATAATATGAAATTATTTATTGGCACCGAGAATGGTCTTTGCATGTATGATCGTGATACTGATCGGTTTTTGAATTATTTCACAGACAAATCATCACCATTAAATGATATAAGTTGCACTGTATCAAAAATTATAGAGGAGGAGGATGGAAACCTGTGGCTTGCTACCACTGTTGGACTTATATATTTTGACCGTCATAAAAACAAAATTACACGATATTCACACGACATTAATAATCCGGAGAGTATTAGTAATGACAATGTTGAGTATGTACTTAAAGATAAAAGAGACAGAATATGGGTCGCAACAAGAAGTGGATTGAATCTGCTTGTTAAAGAATCAGGAACATTTAAACATATTACGAAGGATGATTCAGGTAATAACTTGTCCGGTACTATTTTTCTTAATATAGCTGAAGACAGGGACGGAAATGTATGGTTTGGAAGTAACCATGGGCTTTATTGTCTAAATAACAATTTAGAACCCGGAAATGAAAATCTAGTTCATTATCGTCATGAAGAAAATGATAACAACAGTCTCTCTATTGATCTGGTGAGATCCATTTTCGTTGATGATTCAGGGAATGTTTGGATAGGAACCGATAATGGCGGACTAAATTTATTTAATAAGGAAAATCAGACTTTCTGGCATTACAGAAAGGATGATTACGATATACAGAGCCTGAACAACGAAGCGATTGAATCAATCTACCAGGACAAAACCGGAAATTTATGGTTTGGCACCTATACTGGAGGAATCAATATAGCTACCAGTAATCGTAACGCCATTATAAAGTACGGAAACCTTCCAGGCGCTCCACTAAGTCTTAGCCATAATACTGTGACTTGTTTTACAGAAGGCCGGCAAGCTCAGTTATGGATTGGAACAGATGGCGGGGGCCTGAATCTTTTTGACAGGAAGAAAGAACGTTTCAGACGCTATAACATTAATAATTCGTCTTTGTTAAGTAATGCAATACTTTGTATTCATGAAGATCCAAAAGGTGACCTATGGCTTGGAACATGGGAAGGAGGGCTCATTAAATTTGATGTTAAATCCGGCTCATTTAAATCCATGACAAAAACAAACAGTGGAATTCAGGATGACAATATATTTGCCGTTGAAGAAGGCTATCATAACGACCTCTGGCTCGGAAGTTTAGAACATGGTTTAATTCATTACCAGATAAAAGAGAAAAAATTTACTGAGTATACACCTCAAAACAGCGGTTTAGAAAATGAAATGATCCTGAAAATAGCAAAATTTTCCGGAGGTCGTTTTCTGGTTGCAAACACTGTAAATTTTCAGATCTTTTCTCCTGATGAAAATCATTTTGTTTCATATTCTTCGGATCCGCAAAATGTAAATAGTCTGAGTTCCCCAAGGGTTACCGATTTCCTTGCTGAAAATGATTCATGTATTTGGATCGGAACTCCTGACGGACTTAACCGGCTTAATCCAATTACGGGATCTATAATCCGATTTTATAAAAAAGACGGATTGCCCGACAACTTTATTAAAGGACTCATAACAGATAAACAGGGAATGCTTTGGGTGACAACGGGCAATGGTGTCTGCAGGTTTGATTATAAACACAGAATGTTTAAAAATTTCACCAGAGCCGATGGCTTTCAGAGCAATGAATTCAATGAAAGGAGCATCCTGAAAACAAGTGAAGGAAAAATTTTTATGGGTGGCTCAAAGGGATTTAATATTGTGTGTCCTGAAAAAATTATTGAAAATAAAAGTATTCCTGACATATTATTTACTGATTTTAAAGTATTTAATAAAAGTATAAAACCTGGCACCGAAAACTCTCCGTTAGTTCAGAATATTACTGAAACAAAATCTATGATCTTATCTTATGACCAGTCAGTCCTTACTTTTTCATTTGCAGTGATGGATTTTTCAGCGCCTGAGAAAAATCAATATGCATATAAATTGGAAAATTTTGACAAAGACTGGATTTATCCGGGGAATAAAGGGGAAGCTACTTATACAAATCTTGAACATGGAGAATACGTGTTCAGGGTAAAGGGTTCAAATAATGACGGATTATGGAACGATACAGGAACCTCAATCCGGATCACTGTTCTGCCTCCATGGTGGAGTACATGGTGGTTCAGGTTGATTTTGATCTCTGCAATATTCATGGTATTTTTTTCCATTTACCTTTTACGTGTCAGACAATTAAAAAAGCAAGGGATATTACTCGAAGAAAAAGTAGCAATAAAAACTGCAGAATTACACGATCTTAATGCCTCAAAAGATAAATTCTTCTCGATTATAGCTCATGATCTGAAAAACCCGTTCAATACTATTGTCGGTTTCAGTGACATTCTGAAGGGAGATTTAGACCATGGGAACAGTGTTAAAGTTAAAGAGTATGCAGGAATGATAAATTCTTCAGCAGTTCAGACTTTGAAATTACTTGAAAATCTTCTGGATTGGGCAAATTCACAACGCGGGAAAATAATGTTTACCCCGGTCTCGTTAAATCTGACAGAACTTTTCATTGAAGAGTTTAGCGCTCTGGATAAAATGGCTATTGCTAAAAACATTGAGATTAAAAGCTATTTGCCTGATATTATGATAATTAATGGGGACAGGAATATGATCAAAACAATCCTGCGAAACCTGATATCAAATGCAATAAAGTTTACTCCCAGAAACGGGAAAGTGGAAGTAAATGGCCTGATTGGCAATGATCATATAGAAATATCAGTATCTGACTCCGGTATTGGTATGAGTAAGGAAATAATGTCTGAATTATTCAGGATAGATGCAAACCTGTTAACACTCGGAACCGAAAATGAAAGAGGAACCGGGCTTGGGCTATTCCTGTGTAAAGAATTTGTTGAAAAACACAGTGGAAAGATATGGGTCGAAAGCGAACCTGGCAAAGGGAGCCATTTTAAAATTTCCCTTCCACTGAACCTGAGAACCTGATTCTACACTGCGATCAAAATATTCAAAATTTTTAAGATGTCAGAATATTGGGAATCCCGCTTGAAATGAACCGGATAGAATCAGGTTCTAAGTATTACGCAAATATCTGTCAATTTCTTTTGCCGTCTTTCTGCCGGAAGCAATGGCATTTACAACCAGAGTTGCTCCGCTTATTGAATCGCCAGCTGCAAATACTTTTTGTCTGCTTGTAAGCTGATTCTGATCAACTTTTATATTTCTTCTGTGGTCAAGTTCCAGTTCAAGCTCTGAAAGTAATCCATCGAGAACCGGATGGACAAATCCCATTGCAAGAAGTATAAGATCAGCATCAATTTTTCTTATGGTTCCGGCAACAACCTCCATTGAATAGCGGCCGTCTTTAATCTTCCATTCCACATCTTCTACTTCAACACCTGTAACATGATTGTTATTCCCAATGAATTTAAGTGCTGAGAGACTCCAATATCTTTCACAACCTTCTTCATGCGATGTGGTTGTCTTAAGTATTTTCCCATAATAGGGCCATGGGTTATTATTGGCACGTGTCAAAGGTGGTTTCGGCATTATTTCAATTTGAGTAACACTCACTGCCTTTTGACGGATTGAAGTTCCTACACAATCTGAACCTGTATCACCGCCTCCTATTACAAGAACCTTTTTACCTTCCGCGTTGATATGATTGGATGAGGCAGGAAGTTGTCCGGCATTTACCCGGTTCTGATTCGAAAGAAAATCCATGGCATAATGTATCCCGTTAAGTTCCCGTCCTTCAGCAATAAGGTCACGTGGATGAGTTGCGCCTACGGATATGCATATTGCATCGAACTGTTCCAGAAGCTCATTCACAGTGATATCTTTACCGGCATTTATGCATGTTTTTATAATGAGTCCTTCTTTGATCATAAGGTCAAGTCTCCTGTCAATAGTAGCCTTACTGAGTTTGAAATCGGGAATCCCGTAACGCAACAATCCTCCGGCTTTTTCATTCTTCTCAAAGAGGGTTACCAGGTGTCCGGTTTTATTTAATAGGTCGGCAGCAGCCATACCGGCCGGACCGCTACCAATGACAGCAACTTTTTTACCGGTTCTGATTTTGGGAGGTTCGGGTTTAATATACCCTTCAGAAAATGCTTTTTCAACGATTGCTACTTCGTTTTCCCTGATGGTAACAGGCTCCTGATTTATATTCAGCACACATGCATGTTCGCAGCTGGCCGGGCAGATCCTTCCGGTAAACTCCGGAAAATTATTTGTGGCAGCCAGCCTCAGATATGCAGCTTTCCATTCACCCTTGTAAAGCAAATCATTCCACTCCGGGATCAGATTATCAACCGGGCAGCTCCAATGGCAGAACGGGATGCCGCAATCCATGCATCTGGATGCCTGGAGCATCCTGTCTTCGCTGTTTAAAACCTGCTCAACCTCACTATGATCGCAAATCCTTTCATTCAAAGGTCTGTTTCCAGCTTCTTTCCTTTTAATTTTTAAGAATCCGTTTATATCAGCCATAATATCTTTTTTGTAAGTCGAAAATAGTTTTTTGTTATTATGTTGTTGTTTAACTATTGCGCCCTGAGCCCCATAATTTACTATCTGGCACCTATCTCAAGGTCGATTTCTACATCTGCAATTTTTTTTCTGATCTCTTCCAGTTTTTGTTCCTGAAGTACTTTTTTAAAATCATAAGGTGTTACCTTAATGAACATCGGAAGAAATTTAGCAGGATCATCGAGTATCATTTTCGCCTTCCTGCTCTGAGTAAACTGATAATGACGTTCAATCAGAGAGGTAAGTTCATGTATATCACCATAGTCTTCAACAAGTGATAACTCAACCATTCCCATATTGCAGTAATAGTCAAAATCCCCGTTTTCATTAAATACATAGGCAATCCCTCCACTCATACCTGCCGCGAAGTTGCTTCCGGTTGTTCCGAGCACTACGACTCTGCCTCCTGTCATATATTCGCAACAGTGATTGCCGACTCCTTCAACAACAGCATTCGCGCCACTGTTTCTCACCCCGAATCGTTCACCTGCAACACCGGAAATAAATATTTCACCTCTGGTTGCGCCATAAAGCACTGTATTACCAATGATTATGTTTTTGTCAGGTTCAAAAACCGAACCAACTGGAGGAATCACAATGATCCTTCCTCCGGAAAGTCCCTTTCCTAAATAGTCGTTAGAATCACCCTCGAGATAGAGTTCAACCCCGGGTGAAAGGAATGCGCCAAAACTCTGACCGGCGGATCCCTTGAAACGACATCTGATTGTCCCTTCAGGAAGCCCTTCGGAACCATATAATGTTGCAATTTTACCTGACAACATTGCTCCGATTGTCCGGTCAGTGTTGTGTATTGATCTTTCAATTATAACAGGACGTTTATCTGAGATGGCACTGGCAGCTTCATCAATCAGTTGTATGTCGAGTACGTGATCTGTCTTATGGTCCTGTACATCGCAGCAATGCATTGCATTTATGTCTGATTCAGAAGGTAATGTAAGAAGCCCGTTAAGATCAAGGTTTTTGATTTTCCAGTGATCAACTTCCGGGTTTCTTTCCAGAAGATCAGATCTTCCGATAATGTCATCCATTTTTTTGTATCCCAACTCAGCAAGAAGTTCACGGACCTCTTCAGCAAGAAACCGGAAGAATGTCACAAGATTATCAGCTTTTCCCATGAACCGTTTTCTGAGTTCCGGGTTCTGTGTTGTTATCCCTACAGGACAGGTATTCAGGTGGCACTTACGCATCATAACACAACCAAGTACTATCAGTGCAGAAGTTGAAAATCCGAATTCTTCTGCCCCAAGCAGAGCAGCAATTACTATGTCTTTTCCACTTTTTAACTGCCCGTCAGCCTGAAGGGTGACTCTGCCTCGAAGGTTGTTCATAACGAGCGTCTGTTGTGTTTCAGCAAGACCAAGCTCAAGAGGTAACCCGGCATGTTTAATTGATGATGAGGGACTTGCACCTGTCCCTCCTTCATAACCGCTGATGGTTATCAGGTCAGCACCCGCTTTGGTAACACCTGCGGCTATAGTTCCTACGCCACTCTCGGAGACAAGTTTCACACTGATTTTGGCCCTGGTATTTACATTCTTCAGATCAAAGATAAGTTGTGCAAGATCTTCAATTGAATAAATATCATGATGAGGGGGCGGGGATATAAGAGTTATTCCCGGTATTGCATATCTGGTCTTTGCTATTATTTTATCAACTTTTTGACCTGGTAACTGTCCACCTTCACCCGGTTTTGCTCCCTGGGCAATTTTGATCTGCAGTTCATCAGCATTGACAAGATATTCTGTTGTTACACCAAAACGGCCGCTTGCAACCTGTTTGATAGCACTTCTGACACTGTCACCATTTGGCAGCGGTTTGAACCTTAATGGATCTTCTCCTCCCTCTCCGGTGTTACTGCGTCCACCGATCCTGTTCATAGCAATAGCCAGAGTCTCATGTGCCTCACGGCTTATTGAACCAAATGACATAGCTCCTGTAACAAACCTTTTCATTATGAGTTCCACGGATTCAACTTCATCTATGGGAATAGGATTGGTTTTTATTTTCAACAAACCTCGTATGAATCCCGGTTTTGCTGTATCCGCATTTACCCTGCTGCTATATTCTTTGAATTTACTGTAGTCGGCCGTGCCGGTGCTCCATTGTAGCAATGAAATGGTTTCCGGATTCCAGGCATGGTGTTCCCCGTTCTTCCTGTACGAATAAACGCCTTCAGTAAGTATTTCAGGTTGCTGCTCTTCAATAAATGCCTTCCGGTGAGGAATCAGAACTTCTTCGGCAATCTCATGCATCCCTATCCCTCCAAGTCTTGATACAGTACCGGTAAAGTACCTGTTAATCACGTCGGGATGAATACCGACAGCTTCAAATATCTGAGATGACCGGTAGCTTCTGAGGGTACTGATGCCCATCTTGGACATGATCTTAAGCAAGCCTTTTTGAATGGAAGTGATATAGTTCGCCTCAGCTTTCTCGTAGTCGAGCTGAATTGCTTTTTCTTTAACTAGTTTATCTATAACAGCAAGACTCATATATGGATTGATAATGCTTGCCCCGTATCCGAAAAGAAGTGCAAAATGCATCACTTCACGTGGTTCTGCCGATTCCACAACAATATCGATCTGCATTCTCTTGCGCTTTTTAATCAGGTGATGGTGTACTGCTGATACTGCCAGCAATGAAGGTATAGGAGCCGCGTTTTCGTTTATACCCCTGTCGGAAAGGATTATATAATTTTTTCCTTCATCCACGGCCTTCTCCGAATCATTACATAATTGTTCAATAGCATTTTGTAACCCTTCGGCTCCTTTTTGGGCATCAAAATGAAGCAGCAGGTTTGCTGAAGAAAATCCCTTGTATCTTAAATTTTTAACCACCTGAAAGTAAGTATTTGATATAACAGGATTTCTGAACCTTACCATTTTTACATGTAACGGGGAAGTTTCCAGAAGGTTATCCTGCAATGATCCCAGGTACCCTGACAGGGTCATTACAAGTTCCTCCCTGATAGGATCGATAGGAGGGTTGGTAACCTGGGCAAACTGTTGCTTGAAATAGTTGAATAACCTGTAGGGTTTCCTTGAAAGGACCGCTACCGGAACATCATTTCCCATTGAGCCAATAGGTTCCTTTCCTGTTGCAGCCATTTCTTTTATTATCCTGTCGGTATCCTCCATCGAGTAATTAAATGAGGTGATATACTTATCGTAGTTATCACCCATATCAGTTGACTCTATGTGGGCGGTTTCGATCTTTTCCAGTTTGACCATATTCTGCTGGATCCATTCCCCGTAAGGATATTCAGCTGCAAGTGTTGCCTTTAGTTCTTTATCGTAATAAATTTTACCTGCTTTGGTATCGACCAGAATCATTTTTCCGGCTTTCAATCGTCCTTTCTCCCTGATCTCCTCCGGTTCAAATGACTGCACTCCGGCTTCTGACCCAAGCACGATAAGATCGCTGGTAGTTATTACATACCTCGAGGGCCGGAGACCATTCCTGTCAAGCATTCCCCCAATGTACCTTCCATCTGAAAAAATAAGCGATGCCGGACCGTCCCAGGGTTCCATAAATGTTGAGTGATACTTATAGAAAGCCTTTAGCTCGGGAGAGATTGGGTTTTTATCATTTATAGATTCTGGAATAAGAATTGACATTGCATAAGGAAGTGATTTACCACTCATTATCAGAAATTCAAGAACATTATCAAGTGAAGCCGAATCACTTTTGTCAGGCTCAATTATGGGATATAACCTCGACAGGTCACCAAGTTTCTCAGATTTAAGGATCGATTCCCTTGCTTCCATCCAGAACCGGTTACCTTTTATGGTATTTATCTCTCCGTTATGTCCAAGCATCCTGAACGGCTGGGCCAGATCCCAACTTGGAAAAGTGTTGGTGCTGAATCGTGAGTGAACTAATGCAATTGCGCTCTTTAGACGCTCATCGTTCAGGTCGAGGAAATACTCGCCAAGCTGATTGGAAGTCAGCATACCTTTATATATAAGTACCTTGGTAGAGAGACTTGGAATATAAAAGAAGCTTTTTTGTTTCAGATCTGAGTTACGTATGGCATTTTCTGTCCTTTTCCTTATAATGTATAATTTGCGTTCAAGGTCATCCTGAGGTATATCTGAACCAAGGAGGATCTGCACTATTTCAGGTTCGGCAGCGCGTGCAATATCTCCTATAAAAGTGTTATTACGTGGCACATCACGAAAACCAATCAGATCAACGCCTTCTTCCTTAATTATATTAATAAATATTTCCTTGCACTTTGCAGCATCAGAACTGTCCTGAGGAAAAAATACCAGCCCTGTTCCAAACTGTCCTTCCGGTGGAAGAGAATATCCCTGTATCAGGTAAAAATCCCGGGGAACCTGTATCAATACTCCTGCTCCGTCTCCGGTTTTACTATCTGCTCCTTCTGCACCCCGATGAGTCATGTTGGTAAGAATGTCAAGTCCTTGTCTGATAATTGAATGTGACTTTTTCCCTTTCAGGTGGGCTACAAATCCTATACCGCAATTCTCATGTTCAAACTCTTGCCGGTACAATCCCTGTTGTTGTGGCCGTTCTTTTCTCATAATTTATCCCTTATATATTCTCTGTAAGATACAAAAAAACCGTTCTCTGTGTTTGAGAGAACGGTCATCCCTAATCCGATATCAAACACCATTCTCAGTCAGTTCCAATTAACCTTTTAATGATGCGCGATGATAATATGGATCTAAAATTATTCATTTATGTTAACATATGCCGGCAAATATACAACTTATTCTTTCAGATTATCGCTATTATCATTAAAAAAATTAATGAAATTCTATAAATTCTAAAAATATTATCAAATTATTAATTGACAGTTCCACACAGGTTAATATCTTTTTTACCCCGGATGCCTGCAGGCAGGGTGGGTTTTAGTAACGAATATGCCCATTAATTAACAACCTCGATGAACTGCTTTATACAATTTTTTGTTACTTTGTAGCTTATTAGTCTATACACAGCTAGTCACATTATTAATAACTTATTGATCAGTTTTTCAATGAAAAAAGCAAAGAACCTTATTATTGTGATTTTTGGTGCCTCGGGAGATCTTACTCACAGGAAGTTGATGCCGGCAATATTTTCATTGAGGACACAAAAATTAATGCCGGAGAAATATGCAATTCTGGGAATAGGAAGGACAAAAATTTCGGCTGAGGGTTTCAGGATTAAAATGAGCGAGTCCATCAGGGTTTATTCTGAAGAAAAAATTTCTGATCAGACTCTTGTTGAAACCTTTACACAGGATATTTATTATCATTCGATGGATAATACCTCAGAGAATGGATATTCTGAGTTGAAAACCCTGTTGCAGGAACTTGATGCGAAATATGGTGTCGGCGGAAACTATATATTTTATATGGCTACACCTCCAAGTATGTATGAGATCATTGCAGTAAATCTGGCCAAAGCCGGGCTAAGTAATCAGGAAAGCGGATTCAGAAGGGTGATAATTGAAAAACCTTTTGGGTATGATCTGCAATCGGGTCGTAAGCTTAACAGGACTTTGCATGAAATCATAAGTGAGGAGCAGATTTTCAGAATAGATCACTATCTGGGAAAGGAAACAGTTCAGAATCTTCTCGTTACAAGATTTGCCAATGGTATGTTTGAACCATTATGGAACAGAAATTATATTCACCGTATTGAAATTACTTCTGCTGAAAACATAGGAGTAGAACAGAGGGGAGGATATTACGACTCAGCAGGTGCTTTGCGCGATATGGTGCAGAATCATCTTCTTCAGATGGTTGGACTTACGGCAATGGAGCCACCTTCATCTCTTGACGCGGATGCCATAAGAAACGAGATTCTGAAGGTGTTCCAGTCTTTGCAGCCCATTAAGGAAGAAGATGTCGCGGACCAGGTTATAAGAGGACAATATACTGGTTCCCTGATCAGAGGTGAATGTGTAACTGGTTACAGGTATGAGAAAGGAGTTGCTGTTGATTCGCGCACAGAGACATATGTTGCCATTAAGTTTTTTATTAATAACTGGCGATGGGGCGGAGTGCCGTTTTATATCCGTACGGGTAAGAGGCTTCCTACAAAAGTTACGGAAATTGTAATTCATTTTAAACAAACGCCACATCATCTCTTTCTGAGAGAATCGGGTATATTATCGTCTAATCAGTTAATAATCAGGATTCAACCGGATGAAGGCATGTTGCTGAAATTTGATATGAAAGAACCAGGTGCAGGATTCAATGTAAAGAATGTTAACATGGATTTCCATTATAAAGACCTGGCAAACATTAGAGTACCTTCCGCTTACGAGAGGTTGCTTCATGATGTTATGGTAGGCGATTCAACGCTTTTTTCACGTGATGATGAAGTTGAGACCGCATGGAAATTTCTGGAACCTATTCAGCAGGCCTGGGCAAATAATCCATCAATTAAGGTTTTCGGTTATCCGGCAGGGACGTGGGGCCCTGAACACGCGAATGATCTTATTGAAGGAGATGGACTTACATGGAGATATCCCTGTAAAAATCTTGCCGATGATGAACTCTATTGTGAACTGTAATTGCCTGCATCCCTGAAGGGGAAAAGGGTATAGTAGAAAGTATAAATTACAAATACTCAGATAAAAAATTATTAATAAATTGGATAGCTCTGTAAAAATATTCCCTACACCATACATTCTTGCTGAGAAATTTGCTGAGGAGCTTTCAAAAATGATAAAGGAATCAGATAAAAGAAAGAAGCCTTTTACAGTTGCATTATCTGGTGGGTCAACTCCTGAACTGTTATTCTCTCTTCTGGGCGATAAATATTCAAACTCGGTACCCTGGGAATTTCTTCATCTCTTCTGGGGTGATGAAAGATGTGTTCCTCCGGATAAAAGCGAGAGTAATTTTGGCATGGCAAAACAAAAATTCATAGATAAAATTGATATCCCCGCTTCAAATATCCATAGAATAAAGGGCGAGAACGATCCTCAGAGTGAGGCAGATAGATATTCAAGTGAGATTTCTGGTTTTACTCAACAAAGAGGTGGGTTACCATCATTTGACCTGATTATTCTCGGACTTGGAGAGGATGGTCATACAGCTTCTATTTTTCCCGGACATTTAGATCTTTTTTCATCGCACAAGATCTGCGAGGTTGCAACTCATCCTGTTACAAAACAAAAAAGAATCACACTCACAGGAAGGGTAATTAATAATTCGGGGGTTGTCGCTTTTCTCGTTACCGGAATAAGGAAATCGGAAATTATTGCAGGGATTATGAAAAAAAGCCCAATGGCTTTAAACTTTCCTGCATCATATGTTGTTCCTGTCTTTGGAATTCTGAAATGGTTCATTGATGAGGAAGCTGCCAATCGATTGTAACAAAATAACAGGCTCTTCGGAAAGTAGTTGTAACCGGAGAATTATCAGAATAATAGATGAACAGGTATTTATCAGTGAAGATCAGGTTCAGAGTATGAACTAAGTATTAAATGATTTTGTTTATATTTGGAGTGCCTTTTATTAACTTTAATCATACAGCCATGTCACACGAAAAAGCAAAAGAGCAGACAAACAGCAAGAAAGAGCCCACAAAAAGTCTGAAAGAAAAGAGACTTGCTAAGAAAGCCAAAAAAGAAGAAAAGAAAAGACAGTAATTAAACTGTCATATTGAATAAAAAAAGCCGGTGATCTCATCACCGGCTGAATAATAAATCTTTGTATAGATTAACTAAGCTAGTCTTACGTCTACGGCATTAATTCCTTTTTTACCTTCCTGAAGTTCAAACGTAACTTCATCATTCTCTTTAATCTGATCTTTCAGACCAGATACATGTACAAAATATTCATTATCCGAATCTGCATCTTTAATGAATCCGAATCCTTTTGATACATTAAAAAATTTCACTGTTCCTTTGTTCATTTTATTCTTTTTTTAAAATTAGTTTCGCAATGTACGTAATTATTTTGAGATATTATTAACAATTTTAAAGAAGTATTTTTGAATAATTTTAAAACTTAATTGATTTTCTTCGTTTTCTGTAGTCTTTTCCATAGCCTTAAATATCAGTTTTCTATCGCTGATTCCGGGGTAAATAAATTGATTTTCAATTATTTTAATATCTCATATTTTTTCTCCCATTCTATTTGAATCTAAAATAAACTGATATTTAGCATATTTGATTATAATGCATATTACCTGACTGACAACATCAAAAATATATCTATTTTTATCCGCTTAAATTAAAAATCTAAATAATCATGAAAAGGTCAGTTATTCTTTTTTTCATCATATTTTTTTCAGGAATAAGTACTTTCTGTCAGGAGAAATTGCAGACTGTAGCAGAAAAATCAAATTATACCTCCACGTCAGATTATTATGATGTAAATACCTTTATTGATCAGCTGAAAGTATCTTCTCACTATATCAGGGTTGAAAAGATTGCAACTTCTGTTGAAGGGAGGGAGGTTCCGCTTCTGATTATCGGGAACCCTTTGCCAAAGTCACCCGGCGACCTTGCTAACGATAAAAGAATTGTAGTATATATTCAGGCAAATATTCATGCCGGTGAAGTTGAGGGCAAAGAGGCCGTTTTAATGTATGTCAGGGATCTTCTGAAAGACAAGGATCCGAAAATCTTCAAAAACGTAGTTCTTCTTATTTGCCCGCTTTTTAATCCCGACGGTAATCAAAAGATCAGCACATTGAACAGGACCAACCAGAATGGCCCGTTAAATGGGGTAGGAGTAAGGTATAATGGGCAATTTCTTGATTTAAACCGTGATGGGATGAAGGCTGAGTCTCCTGAAGTCAAAGGGGTATTGAAAAATGTTTTTAACAAATGGGATCCTTCAGTTTTTATGGATTGTCATACTACTGACGGGTCTTACCATGTTGAACCGGTGACCTTTACCTGGATGGTTAATCCTAATGGTGATAACTCATTAATAGCTTATATGCGCGATAAGATGATGCCCGAAATATCAAAAACTTTATTGGGCAGGTATAAAACTGAAAATTGTTTTTATGGTGAATTTTTCGATATGATGGACCCGGATAAAGGCTGGGTTCTCGACGCGTCTGAGCCACGCTATATGAGTAATTATTATGGTATCCGTAACAGACTTGGCATACTCAATGAAAACTATGTATATGCAGATTATAAATCACGTGTTATTGGTTGTTATTATCTTATCCATTCATTGCTTGACTATGCTGCATCTCATAATACCGAAATAAAAACCATGTTGAATGAAGTTGATAAAAGAACTATTGCCAGAGGATCAAACCCTGCTGTTACAGATTCATTCGCGATCGAATATAAAGTCAGCCCTGTTGCTGAAAAAGTTACAATAAAAACGTACGAGGCAGAACTTGTTTCTGATGCCAATGGCAGAAAAAATTACAAGAGGACCGACAGACAGAAAGATGTCACTATTCCTTATTATATTGATTATTACCCAACAAAAAGTGTCAGGTTCCCATTTGCTTATATCCTCAGTGTCAAAGATCCCGATATTCTTAATCTTCTTAAAGTACATGGAATCAAACTGGAAAAGCTTAAAGACAATACCCAGGTTGACGCAGAATGTTTTGAGGTCAGCGACCTGAAAAGCATTCCGAGACTGAACCAGGGACATTATACCAATACACTATCAGGAACATATCTGGTTAAAACTATTGATTTGCCAGCAGGCACAATAATAGTGAGAACAGCCCAGCCGCTCGCAAATGTTGCAGCATACCTGTTAGAACCTCAATCGAATGACGGATTGGTAACCTGGAACTTTTTTGACAAGTATCTTGTACCACAATGGGGAATGGGGTATAACCCGTACCCTGTTTATAAGATATTAAATAAGATCGATTTAAAAACTATTCCTTTTAATTAAAACTTACTGTTACAAAAGTTTGAATGGAAGTATTATATCTCTTCCCTTCAACAACATATATTTGACATTATTCAATTCTGTGCTAGTATTTGCATTTGAAATAGATGTCATTTTCACGTTAATTTTATAACATTGTAAAAAACACATTTTTTTCAGACCTTTGCGGCCTGATTAAACAAGGCAAAATTACTGATTATGAGAAAATGGCGAGTTGAAGATTCTGCTGAATTATATAACATCAATGGGTGGGGTGTAGATTATTTTTCTATTAACGATAAAGGAAATATAACGGTGACTCCACGTAAGGATGGCGCTACAGTTGATCTCAAAGATCTCCTGGATGAACTTATGCTTTCAGATGTTTCCACGCCTGTTCTTGTACGGTTCCCCGATATACTTGATGACAGGATCATCAGTATCTCAAAGTGTTTCAAATCAGCTTCAGAGGAATATGGATATAAAGCACAGAACTTTATTATCTATCCTATTAAAGTGAATCAGATGCGACCGGTTGTTGAGGAGATTGTAAGTCACGGAAAAAAATTCAATATCGGACTGGAAGCCGGCTCCAAGCCTGAACTTCATGCAGTTATAGCAATTAATACAGACCCTGAATCGCTGATAATTTGCAATGGATATAAAGATGAAGATTATATTGAGCTTGCACTTCTGGCTCAGAAGATGGGAAAACGTATTTTCCTGGTTGTGGAAAAACTCAACGAGTTAAAGCTTATTACAGTCATAGCAAAACGCCTGAAGGTTAAACCAAATCTTGGTATCAGGATAAAACTGGCGAGTGTGGGAAGCGGAAAATGGGAAGATTCCGGTGGCGATATCAGCAAATTTGGACTGACCTCAAGTGAGTTGCTTGAAGCAATCGATTTTATTGAAAAAAATAAAATGAGGGATTGTGTCAGGCTTATTCATTTTCATATAGGCAGCCAGGTCACAAAGATACGGCGCATCAAAATTGCTTTGCGCGAGGCTTCTCAGTTTTATGTTCAGCTTTATAAGCTCGGGTTTAATGTTGAATTCGTAGATATCGGCGGTGGACTGGGTGTTGACTATGATGGAACCGGCTCATCAAACAGCGAAAGCAGCATGAACTACACTATTCAGGAATATGTGAATGACTCAATAAGTACTTTTGTCGATGCAAGCAACAAAAATAATATCCCGCATCCCAATGTAATTACAGAATCAGGCCGGTCGCTCACTGCACATCACTCTGTTCTTATTTTTGAGGTACTTGAAACAACTACCCTGCCATCGTGGGATACTGAGGATATATTAAACGATTACGACCATGAACTTGCAAAGGAGCTTTACGTATTATGGGATAATTTTAATCAGTCGCGGATGCTGGAAACCTGGCATGACGCACAACAGATAAGAGAGGAGGCCCTCGACAGGTTCGGTTTTGGACTTATCGATCTGAAAACAAGGGCCCAGATTGAACGTCTCTTTTGGTCAATTGCACGTAAAGTTTACCAGATGGCTAATGTAACCAAACATGTTCCGGAGGAACTACGCCAGATATCACGAATGCTGTCAGACAAATACTTTTGTAATTTTTCTCTTTTCCAGTCTCTTCCTGATGCATGGGCCATAGACCAGATTTTTCCAATAATGCCTATTCACAGACTTAATGAAGAGCCTTTACGGACAGCAACAATTCAGGATATGACATGCGATTCGGATGGCAAAATTGATAATTTCATTTCAACCAGAAATTCATCTCATCATCTTCCGGTACACTCCTTAAAAGGAAAAGAACCCTACTATCTCGGGGTGTTCCTGGTTGGTGCATACCAGGAGATCCTCGGTGATCTTCATAACCTGTTTGGCGATACTAACGCTGTACATGTATCTGTAGATGGTGATGGTTATAAAATTGATCAGATTATTGATGGAGAGACAGTTGCGGAAGTATTGGAATATGTGCAATATAACTCAAAGAAGATGGTACGCACAGTTGAATCATGGGTAACCACCTCAGTTAAAGCCGGTATCATCACTCTGGAGGAAGGAAAAGAATTCCTGTCAAACTATCGTTCAGGCTTGTATGGGTATACCTATCTGGAATAGAAGTAAGTACTGATTTACGACAGTTTATTTCTTATTTTGGGAATTATTTTTTAAATTGGATTTTTAAATACTCAAATATCCGGTCATTTAATATTAACCCTATTAATTAATTAAACTATGAGCAACGGAACATTTGATCTTAATGAATTTATCAGGGAATCAAAAGATACCCTTGTAAATCCTAAATCTTACTTCTCAACGATGAAAACTTCGGGGGGAATGACTGAACCTTTGATCAAGGCAGTAATTTATGGCGCAATTGCAGGTGTTTTCTCTTTTCTCTGGAGCATTCTTCATATTGGTGCATTAACCGGCGGAGTATTTGGAAGTGCTTTCGGAATAATGGTCTTTATATGGGCAATCATTGGAGCAATTATCGGTTTATTTATCGGAGGCGTGATAGTACTTGTGATATCTTCGATTTGTAAAGGCAGCTCTGACTATGAAGCCAACGTAAGGGTAGTTGCAGCCGTTATGGTAATTATGCCTATCAGTGCGTTTCTTGGTTTTGCAGGTGGATTCAATCTTTATCTGGGTCTGATAATTGGTGTGGCTGTTAATATTTTTGCATGCTGGCTTTTGTACAACGGACTTGTTGATGCACTCAAAGCAAGCCCTCAGACCGCAAAAATTGTTATGTATGTTCTGATTGCAATATTTGTTCTCATTATGTTACTTGGACTCGGTACAAAAAGAAGAGCTAATCAGTTCATGAGAGACTATAACCGTTCTGATTATAAGGAGATGATGAAAGATAACCCAAAGAATTAGTCATAAATATAAATCATAAAACGCCAGGTCTTAAAGTTTGTTACCAGAATAGGACCTGGCGTTTAATTTTTAAGATATGAAACCATTTACTTTCCTTATTTCGATATTATTATGTTTGAACTTAAATGCTCAGAAAGGGAAAATCCATCAGAATGCCTGGTATGAGGAACGACCTGATGATATGAAAATACCATCAACCAATTACTCTTTAATTAATAAAGGCAAACTTTATTATTTTCTTTCAAATGATAATGATATTCTCTGTGTGGATATTAAAGTGGAAGATCAGGAAGTCAGTAAAAGGATACTATCAGAGGGGATGATAATCTGGTTTGATATGGACGGCAAGCTCTCCAGAAAATTGGGAGTAAGGTTTCCAACAGGCTCCAAACATTCAGGAGGCAGTGCTACTATCCAGGAAGCAAATACAATTGAAATAATCGGTTTTACAGGGGAGAATGCAAGGCGTTTTCCTTCAGATAATAATGATACTTTCAGAGGATATGTAAAATTTAATAATGAAGGGATCCTGATATATAAAATGATTATTCCAATCTCAAAGCTTCCGGTCCGAAACTCAAGAAACGGAATAGGAGCGATGCCGTTCAACCTTGGCGTTGAATTTGGCGCTTTTGCTGAAATGAATGGCATCCGGGGACGACAGCCGGTTGAAACCAAAGCGTCGGACCCTTCGGTATTGTTTTGGATAAATAATGTAAGACTTGCAACAGGTAAGTAGATTAAATAGTTTTATCTTTAACATGTCATGTCTGATTACCTGAGGTTTGGATAGAGTCATGTTATAATCAACAAGCAATTATATGAAAAACCGGGTAGCATCCAGAAATATATTCGTTGTTCTGGCTTATAGAATCATCCTGATAATGGTCCTGTTTTCATTTTGCAGGATAGGCTTTTTTCTTTTCAATTTCAAGATGTTTCCGGGAGTCTCATTCAACCAGCTGATTACCCTGATGAAAGGAGGCCTGACATTTGACATTTCAGCCGTAGTATATATTAATATCCTTTTTATCTTTCTGAGTATACTGCCTTTTGATTTCCGCTACAAAGACATATATCAGTCAGTATTGAAATACATCTTCTTCATTACAAATGGTATAGCCATTGCAATGAACGGGATGGATTTTGTTTATTACCGGTTCATTGACAAAAGAGCCACTGCAGATGTTTTTAAAACATTTGAACACGAAACAAACCTTGTAAAATTGTTTTTCAGATTCCTGTATGACTATTGGCCAGCCACTCTGTTCACACTCTTATTATGGTTCCTTATGGTTTACCTGTATAATAAAGTAAAAACAGAACGGCCTGAATCCAAAAACAAAGTAGCATACCATACAGTGAATATTCTGATGATTCCTGTGGTAATTGCTCTTGTCATTGGAGCTGCCCGTGGGGGATATAAACATTCAACCCGCCCGATAACTATCAGCAATGCTGCACGTTATGTCGAAAACCCTCGTGATGTTGCCATTGTTCTAAATACTCCATTCAGTTTCTTCAGAACATTTGATAAGAAAGCATTGGTAAAATATGAATTCTTCGATAATGACAAGCTGACCCGACTTTATAATCCGCATTATGCTCCTTCAAATACCAAGCCCTTTACCCCTGATAATGTAGTAATTATAATACTTGAAAGTTTCGCCAGGGAATATGTTGGGTCTTTAAATACTGGTCTGGATGGTGGAAAATATAAGGGTTATACACCATTTATTGATTCACTGATAAGTGTTGGACTCACCTTTGATGTTTCAATTGCAAATGGAAAAAAATCTATAGACGCGATGCCATCTATTCTGGCTTCAGTACCTTCCCTGGAAACCCCGTATACGATATCGCATTATGCCAATAATAAGATTAACGGGCTTCCTGAACTGCTTAAAAGGAAAGGTTATTATAGTGCATTCTTTCATGGTGCACCGAATGGATCAATGGGATTCGATTCATTTGCAAAAATGGCCGGATTCGATGATTACTTCGGTCTTAACCAGTATCCTGACAAAACCGATTTTGACGGTATCTGGGGAGTATGGGATGAGCCTTTCTTTAAGTTTTTTGCATCTAAGCTTAACAGTTTTAAACAGCCTTTTTTAACGACAATTTTTTCAGTTTCGTCACATCATCCGTTTAAGGTTCCTGAAAAATATACAGGCAGATTTAAAAAAGGTCCGGCTCCTATTGTTGAAGTTGTAGGCTATTCCGATTTTGCATTACATGAATTTTTCAATGAGATTGAGTCCAGTCCGTGGTTTAATAACACTCTTTTTGTTATTACTGCTGATCATACAAATGAGTTAATCCATAAAGAATTCCAGAATAATTTCGGATCATACAGCGTTCCAATAATATTTTATAAACCAGGCAGCGATCTGCGAGGCATGAAAAACAGGATAGCTGAGCAGATTGATATTA
Organism: Bacteroidales bacterium; assembly: GCA_025358455.1. GTDB lineage: Bacteria > Bacteroidota > Bacteroidia > Bacteroidales > VadinHA17 > LD21. The sequence goes on along the minus strand of JANYJP010000093.1, from coordinate 5,605 downwards.
TGCCAACCGTTCTAAGTTATCTCAATTATGATGAAGAATATATTGCATTCGGCAGCAATCTCCTGGACGATTCAGGCGAATCATTTGCATTTAATACCTCCGGAAGTACTTATCACCTTTATATGAAAGATCATATCCTTGAAATGACTGATAATAAGCCTATCGGGTTGTATAATTACAAAAAAGACATTTTCCTGGAAAACAACCTGATTGGAAAAGACCCTGATCTTCAGTTACAGATGGAAGAAAAATTAAAAGCTATTATACAGACATATAACAGCAGGCTTATTGATAATAATATGATAATCAGAAAGAAATAAACAATTTAAAATATTAACTATTATGAATTCACGCCGCCAGTTTTTAAAGTTAGCCGGAACAGGAGTGCTCGCTGCAGGGGCCTCATCATTATATGCTAATCCCGTTATGCCGGTTTCAGTTGATAAAAGGGAAAACACTTTTACAGTTGGAATGGCCGGATATACGTTTTACCGGTTAACAGTTGAAAAAACTATTGAAATAATGAAAAGAACCGGTATCACAAATCTTTCATTAAAAGATATTCACATGCCGATGAACAGCACCCAGAACCAGATTAATGCTGTACTTGATAAGTTTAGAATTGCCGGACTTAATGTATATACTGTGGGAGTTGTTTATATGAAAACCAGGGAGTCGGCAGACCAGGCTTTTGAATATGCAAAAATGGCCGGAGTCAGGATGATTGTTGGTGCTCCCGATTATGAACTGTTACCATATGTTGAGCAGCTTGTTAAAAAGTACAACTTAAAAGTTGCAATTCACAACCATGGCCCCGATAATCCTCTTTACCCAAATTCAACTGATATCTGGAATCGCATTAAAAACCTCGACGCCAGAATGGGAATATGCATAGATATCGGGCATACAACTCGCGATGGACAGGATCCATCTGTTGACGTAATGCGCTACAAATCAAGAATATTCGATATGCATATCAAGGATGTTGACAAAGCATCAAAAGATGGAAAAACAGTTGAAATGGGACGTGGGATCATCGATATTCCAAAAATTGTTGAAACTCTCAGGAAAATAAAATACACAGGCAATTGCAGCCTGGAATTTGAAAAGGATATGGAAGATCCCATCGCCGGAATAGCAGAATCAATAGGATATTTCAAAGGTGTGATGGCATGTAAGTAATCAATATTTCTTCAGCAAAGCAAGCAACTTGCTGTCTAATTTATGTCCGTACCAGTCGGTATATTTTACATCTTCACGCCCTGAATCAAGGATACCAAAATCGCCTCTGAAATTCCATAAGGCATAACCAATATCCTTTTTTGTCAGGATGTCAATCACATCACCAAACCACGCGAGAAATATTTCATGTGGTGTTTTTTTCCAGCAGCCACATTCACCGCAATGTACCCCTACTCCTTTTTCTAAAAGACCGATCCATGGTTTATAAAACTCTTCAAGCTGTTCCCTCCCGTAATACTTCCCGTCAATTGTACCTGGCCAAACGGGAGCAGGAGCTTGTGAGGGATCTTTCCACACCCAGGGAGCCTGGTAATGAGAGATCACTCCAGGCCAGTATCCCCTGCAGCTTTGGGCAATATTAAGGTCTGTAATTTCAGGAATAACAGAATTTCCACCGCTATTTCCATCGGCAATAATAAGGCGGGTTGGATCAGCATTTCTGATAGCCTTTGACGCACCTTCCGCAACCAGACGATAAGTCTCACCCGGAACCGGACCCTTTTTAGCGAATTGATCGTTCATATCTTCAATATATGCAGGTTCGTTGAGCAGGTCAAAACTTATTTTTTCAGAAGAGATATTTTTATATCTGTCTGCCCACATACCCCAATGATAATTAAAGGCATCACGGGCATCTTTGTCTTTCCAAAGATTAAATGGTTCGTGAAAGCCTGCATTTATACAATAGCCTGGAGCCCGGTGAAGGTTCAGACTAACATGCAAGCCATGTTTATGAGCCGTAAATATGAGCATGTCAATATCATCAAGAACTTTAGGGTCAGTTTTATATAAATCATCTTTCGTTATATCTTTTGTGCGGTCAAATGAAAGATACCTCGGGTATGCCATAGGCAATCTCACAAAATCGAAACCCCAGTCTGCCATCCATTTGAAATCATCCTCGGTAGTCATGTTAGACTGTGCAGCCTTGGGAACAGAAGGAGAAAAGTAGTCGAGAAGGTTAAATCCTTTCCAACGTGGCAACACATTTTTCTTAACTGTTGATGTGGTCGAAAATGCTCTCGCCCCGGTTAATGTAATGGCAGCTGTGGACAGGACAGTATTTTTGACAAACAAGCGGCGGTTTATTTTATTTGTGTTCATTTCGTTTAATTTTGTTACAGATATAAAGTTATAAATATATTTTAGTATCCGTAAAAATTGTGTTTTTAAGAGATCTGATTTTATCAGTTCAATTGTTTTTCGTTGTAATTTAGCATATATTTTATTTCAGATGAAACTCTTGATTGTAGAAGATGAAAAAGCGTTGAGCAGATCCATAGGTGAATATCTCAAAATGGAGGGTCATATATGTGAATTTGCTCAAAATTACCACGAGGCATTTATTAAAACCGCAGATAATACTTATAACTGTATTATCCTTGATATAGGTTTACCTGATGGAAATGGGCTTGATATAATCAGGGAACTAAAAAAAAGCAAATCGAATGACAGGATTCTTATTCTATCTGCCAAAACTTCGCTGGAGGATAAACTAACAGGATTAAAAATAGGAGCAGACGATTATCTGACAAAACCTTTCCATATGTCAGAACTCAGTGCCAGGGTTAACTCAATATGCAGAAGGGATAATTTTGTGGGGTTTAATGAAGTAACCTTTAACGAGATCATGGTAAGAACCGATGAACACCAGGCTTTTGCAAATGACCAGTTATTAAACCTGACCAGAAAGGAATATGATTTGTTATTATTCTTTATGGCAAACCGTGACAGGATTGTTACAAAAGAATCGATTGTGGAACATTTGTGGGGAGATAATGTTATACTGACTGACTCGTTCGATTTTGTTTATACTCATGTGAAAAACCTCCGCAAAAAACTTCTTGCAAATAATTGCGGCAATTATATTAAAGTTATTTACGGATTCGGCTATAAATTTTGTGAATCTTGAAACTACTGACCAGAAGCACATATTATTTTTTTATTTTCTCGATTCAGACAATGATTGCTGCAGGGGCAATATTTTACTATACCTTCCGTACAATAGTTTACAAACAGATTGATGATAGTTTAATAATCGAAAAAACAATAATTCAGGAACAAATAGATGAATCGGATTCAATACCTGATTTTGCAGCAAGTTATGGTCATCTCATAAGAGTGAGGTTACTTGGTACTCCTGTTCTTTATTCACAGACAATAAATGATACTACTTTATTTGACGTACCGTCAAGTGTATATTTACCATTCCGACACCTTAGATTTACTAATAATACACATGGGAAATCAGGATATATAATTAATATTTACCAGGTACTCGATGAGAATAAAAAGCTTCTCAATATGGTCGCATTTGGTATGGTTTTACTCTTTTTATCGCTGCTTCTGGTTTCTCTTTTTGTAAACTACCTGATGTCAAAAAAGTTATGGCGTCCGTTCTTTGAGGCAGTTAATGGAGCAGCTAATTTCAACGTGCTTTCGGATAAATTTCCTGAGCTTCAGGAGACAAATATTAATGAATTCAAACAACTTAACCTGGTCATAGAACAAATGACAAGGAAAATGAGGGCTGATTATATTAATCTGAAAGAGTATAATGAAAATTCGTCTCACGAAATTCAGACGCCCTTGGCAGTCATCCGTTCAAAACTGGATATACTGATGCAGAAAAGAAACCTTGGCAGAAAAAGTATCGACCTTATCAAATCAATAAATGAGGCAACCACAAAGCTATTTAAGCTTAATCAGGGGCTCCTGATGATTTCCAGGATCGAAAATCTCCAGTTTCCGGATACTAAAGAAATTTCATTTGAAGAGCTTATTCAAAAATGGCTGGATAATTATGAAGAGATTATGCAGCTTAAAAGAATTAAGGTTGAAACTGAGATTTCGAACGCAGCCCTTGTTAATATGAATGAGACTCTTGCAGATGTCATGATTTCAAACCTCCTGAGCAATGCTGTCAGGTATAATATTGATAATGGTTATATCAGATGCAGACTGGATAATCAGTGTTTGACGATAACCAATAGTGGAATGCCTCTTGAAATTGATCCTGAACTGGTTTTTAACAGGTTTAGTAAAGGTACCTCTAATCCTCATTCAGTGGGCTTGGGGTTATCAATCGTTAAGAAAATTATCGATCACTACAATATGAAGATCAGTTATACCTGCACTGACTCTGTACATGAGATCAAGGTATTTTATAAATCCTGAAATATATTACAACTCTGAATTTTATGACGATTCTTAAAAAATTGTTAAAGTTTTTTATCTTCAGAAATACTTCAAAATTGGGAAATAGCTTTGTATTATTAACCAATAAATCATTAATTATGAAAAAGTTATTTGCAGTATTAGTTCTTGTTATGACAGTTCTTGCTGTCAATGCACAGCGTACACCAGTGAAAACGGCGGATCTTAATAAAGCTATAATTGATAATGTTGCTAAGGATTATGCAGGTTTTACAATAAAGGAAGCAACAAAAGTTGAAACCAATATGGTTGTTACATATGAAGTTGTTGTTGTTAAAGGTACAGCAACTGATACACTTCTTTATGACAAGGATGGAAAATTCATCAAGAAACTTGTTAAACAGGAAGGTACAACAACTAAACCAGCTGTAAAAAAAGAACCGGCAAAAACACCTGTAAAAAAATAAGGATTAATTCCTGATTTAAATGGACAGAAGCTTCTGAGATATCGTTCTCAGAAGCTTTTGTTTTTGTGGAGAATTCTTCTTTCTTTGCCTGTATTGTTTAATATGTTTTCTGGCTGATTATCACCTTAATTAGTTGATTTCGTTTTAAGATAATTGAGTAGAAGGTATATGATTATAACTTTAAGTAACATATAATGAGTGTTATAACAACAAAAATAAAGTAATCTTAAATGGCCGGTTTTATTCGTATCTTTGCATCATGAAAGATGAAATAATTGTACCAGTTCTGAAGGAGGAAGATTTTATAGCTGCTAATAAACGCAGAGACACATATGCACTTACCCGCGACATGCAGGCGTTGGAGTTTAACCAGGCAATTGTAACCAGACAGCTGGCTGAAGATAAAAATCCAATTAAATGTGATAAGTGCGGGAAGGAATTTGAAGCCGGGCTTACATCGAAAGGTTCTCTTACCTGTCCAGAATGTAGCAAACCCGCGTAAATTCAATTATTCCATAAATAATTTACTATTAACGGTAAGCAGTTAAAGCTTCCGGTTTAAAATACAAAAGCCACCCGAAAAGGTGGCTTTTTATGTGGTGCGCCCGGCATGGGCGATGACTATAGGGTGAGAGTCCCGAACGCGCCTTGACAGTAGGAAGCGTTAGCCAAAGGCAAGGGTGTCCATCGTGAGGTGGAATCTGAAGGAAGCCGGAGGCAAAATCCCGGTCTGACGAACA
>JANYJP010000070.1 GCA_025358455.1 Bacteroidales bacterium | reverse complement strand
ATCGATAACCGGCTGAAAAAAGCCGGATGGAATGTCGCTGACCGGACTCAGGTTATCGAGGAGTTTGATATTATTGTTGATTCAGACCTTGTTAAAGAGGCCCCAACTCCTTATGCCGGACACCAATACAGTGATTATGTTCTCCTGGGTAAGGACGGAAAGCCTCTTGCAGTGGTCGAGGCTAAGAAAACTTCTGTCGATGCGGCAATCGGCCGGGAACAGGCTAAACAATACTGCAATAACATTCTTGCAACACATGGTGGAGAACTCCCTTTCTGCTTTTATACCAACGGACATGATATTAATTTCTGGGATTTAGAAAATTATCCTCCCAAAAAGGTCTATGGCTTCCCCTCCCGTGCCGATCTCGAACGGTACTTATATATCAGAAAAGCAAGAAAAAGTCTAACAGGAGAATTAATAAATACTAAAATTGCCGGCAGAGACTATCAGATCCGTTCAATCAGGGCAGTGATGGAAGCCATTGAAAAACGAAAACGTATGTTCTTATTGGTAATGGCTACAGGAACCGGAAAGACAAGGATTTGCATTGCGCTGGTTGATGCATTAATGAGAGCGGGTTGGGCTGAGAGAATATTGTTTTTGGTCGACAGAATTGCTTTAAGAGACCAGACTCTTGAAGCATTTAAAGAGTATCTTCCTAATGAACCGAGATGGCCGAAACCAGGCGAAAAAGAAATTGCAACCAACAGACGGATTTATGTTTCTACTTATCCGACAATGTTGAACATTATTCGTGATGAACAAAATTTTCTTTCCCCACACTTCTTCGATTTGGTGGTTGTGGACGAAAGCCACCGAAGCATTTACAATACTTATCAGGAAATTCTTGACTACTTTAACACAATCACTTTAGGCTTGACGGCAACTCCTACAGATGTAATTGATCATAACACATTCCAGTTGTTTGAGTGCGAAGATGGGGTACCAACCTTTGCTTATTCTTATGAGGAAGCAATAAATCATATTCCTCCTTACCTGTGCAACTTTCAGGTAATGAAAATCAAAACGAAATTTCAGGACGAAGGAATAAGTAAACGCACCATTTCTCTGGAAGACCAGCAGAAACTGATTCTTGAAGGAAAAGAGATAGAAGAAATTAATTACGAAGGAACAGAAATTGAAAAGAAAGTAATTAACCGTGGAACAAATGCATTGATAGTCCGTGAGTTTATGGAGGAATCAATAAAGGATTCCAACGGCGTATTGCCCGGAAAAACAATATTCTTTTGTATAAGTAAAGCACACGCCCGGCGAATGGAGGAGATATTCGATTCGCTTTATCCGGAATACAAAGGTGAATTGGCAAAAGTTATTGTTAGCGAAGATCCACGGGTGTACGGACCTGGGGGACTTCTTAGTCAGTTTAAAAATAATGATCTGCCACGTGTGGCCCTGAGTGTCGATATGCTCGACACAGGTATTGACATACGGGAATTAACGAATCTCGTTTTTGCAAAACCTGTTTACTCATACACCAAGTTCTGGCAGATGATTGGAAGGGGTACGCGCTTATTGGAAAGTGAGAAAATTAAACCCTGGTGTACAGAAAAAGATGAATTCCTGATTCTGGATTGCTGGGATAATTTTGAATATTTCAAACTCAACCCGAGAGGGAAAGAATTAAAACCTCAGATTCCATTGCCGGTAAGGCTATTCGGAGTTCGTTTAGAGAAAATCGAAAAGGCTACAGAATTAAGTCGCACTGAAATAACCGTAAAAGAAACTCAGAAAATTATACTTCAGATTGCCACTCTGCCTCAAAACTCTGTGGTGGTGATGGAAGTAAAGCATGAATTGCAACGACTGGAAGATGATAATTTCTGGAATAATCTTACTGACGATAAAATTGAATTTCTCAGAGCCGTTGTTAAACCATTATTCAGAACGGTTGCAGATGCTGATTATAAAGCCATGCGTTTTGAAAAAGATATTGTTGAGGTTTCTCTGGCTCATCTTGCAAGTGAAATAGATAAATTTGAAACTCTCAGGGATAGTATAATTGAAGAAATCGGAGAATTGCCGCTGAGTGTGAATATTGTTGCAAAAGAAGAACAGTTGATACGAAGCGCCCAGACAAATCATTTTTGGGCAACCATCACTGAAGAAAAATTTGATGAACTGATTCAGAAGATTGCACCTCTTATGAAATTTCGTGAAGCGGTTATTCCACTTGGCCCTGCTAAATTCAACTTTAAGGACATTGTCTGTGAGAAAGAATTTATTGAGTTTGGCCCGCAGCACGAGGCATTAAGTGTAGCCAGGTATCGTGAATTGGTAGAACAGAAAATAAATGCTTTGGTTTTAAACAGTCCGATTCTGCAAAAACTAAAGCAAGGAATGGTAATTACAAACGAAGAAGCTGAACAGTTAGCAGAAGAGCTTCATAATGAGCATCCGCACATTACAATAGACTTACTTCGCAAAGTTTATGATAATCGGAAAGCAGAATTGCTTCAATTCATCAGACACATCCTTGGAATTGAACAACTCGAGACATTTGCAGTAACTGTTACTAAAGCTTTTGATGATTTTGAAAGCAGCCACAGTTATCTAACCAGCCGGCAATTACAATTCCTCGACCTGCTAAAAAACTTTGTTATGGAAAAAGGCGAAGTAAGTAAACGCAACCTGATTGAATCTCCCTTCACAATGATTCATCCCGAAGGCATCAGGGGAATTTTTAATGCAAAAGAGATTAATGAAATTTTAAGTTTAACTCAAAAAGTACTCGCAGCATGAAGAAGGAACTTATTGATGCTCTGTTTGAAAAATTCGAAGATGCATGTTATATATACAAACTATTTTTACCTACACAAAGTGGGATAACTTTTTTAAGGTAATTGAAAAGGCAAAAAAGGCTTGTGAAAGCAGTGGAATAGAACTTTCAGACCATTTTGCCGATGTCGGGAAAATGGTTGATATAGGTGCTAATACCGATAAGGATGTTATATAGGTTAATTCACCGATAAGAATTTTTCTTCCGGTGCTCTCCACCTAATGTTTTAACTTCCAATTGATTTCTACAAATAATACGCAGCTCTGCCGCTTAACAGGTGCAGAGCACCGACAATATTTATAGCATATTAACAACCTTTAAATTAATAGGTGCAGAGCACCGGAATATTTCATTAGAGATAATTTAGATATATTTACAATCCTATAAAAACATACAATAAAATTAGAATGTTACAAAATAATTCCGTGTTAAAATCACTCATCGAAAAGCTCTGGCAGAATTTCTGGGAAGGCGGTATTGCCAACCCTCTGACAGCCATTGAACAGATTACTTATCTGCTATTCATGAAGCGTTTGGACGATCTCGAAACCAAACGTGAAAAGGATGCTGACTTTACCGGTGAAAAATATACTTCCAGGTTTAAAGGAAAATTTATTGTTCCGGGAAGCAACGAAAGCATTGATAAAAACGAATTGCGGTGGAGTGTCTTTAAACACAAACCTGCTGATGAAATGCTTCTGCATGTACAAATGAAGGTTTTTCCCTTCTTAAAAGACCTGAACGGAGCAACATCACCATTCACAAAACACATGGCGAATGCAGTGTTTATAATGCCAAAAGCGAGCCTGCTGGTTTCAGCTATCAACATTGTAGAAGATATTTTTAAAGAAATTGAAAAGGATGCTACCGAAGGGGGACATGCTTTTCAGGATATACAGGGCGATGTTTATGAGATGCTGCTTAGTGAAATTGCCTCAGCAGGGAAAAACGGACAGTTCAGAACACCTCGACATATCATTAAACTTATGGCTGAATTGGTTGCTCCTCA